>NZ_JAAHIG010000136.1:0-20570 GCF_010692305.1 Moorena sp. SIO4G3
AATCCGTTCTAAAAGAGAAGTACCCACTGACAAGGGACTACTACGCGAGGAGCCGGATGAGGCGAAAGCTTCATGTCCGGTTCTGGAGACGAGTCGGGGAGGCGACTCCTCGGCTTAGTTTAATAACGAAGGATTTAAGCAGAACTCCAATATGGGGCGATTGAACAATCAAGAATTTGTTCAAATCCCTTTAGGGAAGCTAAAGGATAGACTTTCCCAATTATGCGACTTGTACAAAATTAGGCTCGAAATAACAGAAGAAGCCTATACCAGCAAAGCTTCTTACCTTGATGGTGACTCCCTGCCCAACTTCGGTGAGAAGCCGGACGGGTGGAAAGCATCGGGGCGAAGAGTTAAACGGGGACTCTACAGGTCTGCTGACAGATCAATTATTAATGCCGATCTCAACGGCAGCGCAAACATCCTGCGAAAAGTAGCCAGAAAGCTAGACCTAGATCTAGCAAGACTGGGTAGGCGGTGCTTGACGACCGTAGCGAGGATTAGGCTTTGGGTGCTACCTCAGTCTAACCTGTCTGCAGAATCCCCGCGCCCTTAGCGACCGGGGAGTGTCAACTTAGAATTATCTAATAACAAGAATCATCAGTAGTGTCAACATGTTAGATGGTGAAATCAAAGAAAAGACGGCGTCATATACGGTCACCTCATGCTTCCTCCTAGCTCTAAAAATATTTGGCTTTCGTGGGTCCCTTCTGTTTTCCGTAAAATTTATCAAAATTACTATAGCCTTAGTCTTATCCTTAGTAATTTTAGATACTCCCTCAACCCCAGCCGTTCAGTTAGCCGATGGCAGAGTTTCATTTGAGAAATCTCCTAGGTTGTTGGATGCAGTAACTACGTTTAATCAAGCTGATGTGCGAGGAGGAACATACTATTTCACCGTGGACTTACCAGGGGATATTGGTGAACCACTCCAAAGATTAACCATTAATCAGCGTCAAGGAGGATATAAGATTCGATTCTATCCCGAGAAATCCTCAGCATTTGAAGGAACCTACCAAGACCGGGGTCAGCCGTTATCTCTGGGGAGGGTCACAAAAGACGACTCAACCAAAACTATTTCCGTTACCTTCGATCCACCAGTAAACCCAGGAAAAACCATTACCGTTGGGCTTCGTCCTGTTCGCAACCCACGATGGGGTGGTGTCTATCTGTTTGGAGTTACAGCTTTCCCCCCTGGAAATAATCCCTATGGTTTATATTTAGGTGTTGGACGTTTACAATTCTACTCTCCAGCGGGAGACAGGCTCAATTTTAGATAATATCTTCGGAAAATTTCTGGCATGTTAATTGTTATACCAAAGGGAACAGCGGATCTGGGAACAGGGAGTAGGGAAAAGGGAAC
Organism: Moorena sp. SIO4G3; assembly: GCF_010692305.1. Classification (NCBI taxonomy): domain Bacteria; kingdom Bacillati; phylum Cyanobacteriota; class Cyanophyceae; order Coleofasciculales; family Coleofasciculaceae; genus Moorena; species Moorena sp. SIO4G3. The sequence continues at coordinate 1,364 of NZ_JAAHIG010000136.1, forward strand.
AAAAATTATCACAATTCCTACACGGATTGGTATAGTGAATTGGGAATTTTAAATGGTTAATGATTAAGTGACACTTAACAATTTAAAATTAACACAATCAAGCATTTGAAAAGTAATTAACTAAACTTGATTTAACCTTTTGCCTGATTATGGGACAAACCATTATTCAAGTAGACGCTTTCACCAGTAAACCCTTTACAGGAAATCCTGCTGCTATCTGTGTTTTACCAACTGCTCAAGATGACAGCTGGATGCAAAACCTAGCGCAAGAGATGAATTTATCGGAAACCGCATTTATAGTCAAGCAAGACGATGGTTTCAATTTGCGTTGGTTTACACCGACAGTGGAAGTCCCCTTATGCGGTCACGCCACCCTAGCTAGTGCTCATGTTCTCTGGTCAGAGGGACATGTGTCTCCTGATCAAACGATTCGGTTCTACACCAAGAGTGGATTGCTGATCGCTCAGCGCCAGGGTGAGTGGATTCAACTCGATTTCCCGGTGAATCCCTCAGAAGTTATCAGTACTCCAGAACAACTCAGCCAAACCTTGGGTATACCCATCAAGTGGGTTGGCAAAAATGCCCTAGGCTATTTGGTCGAGGTCGAGTCGGAAGAATTGGTCAAGCAAATGCAGCCCAATTTCCAACTGATGAGAACCTTACCTCTGTCTGCAGTAATTGTTACTAGTTGGGCTGACAATGATTCAGAATACGACTTTGTTTCCCGATTCTTTGCCCCCAGATTGGGAATTGATGAAGACCCAGTTACAGGGTCTGCCCATTGTTGTCTCGCTCCCTTCTGGCGCGAACGTAATAGTAAAGATCAGTTCTTAGCCTACCAAGCCTCCTCTCGGGGTGGTGTAGTAAAGGTTAACTATACCGGTAGCGATCGCGTTTTTCTGAGTGGACAAGCAGTTACTATCCTGCGCTCAGAATTGGTAATCTGAATTTTTGAATTAAGAATGTAGAATTAAGAATTAAAAATGTAGAATGTAGAATGCACAATTAAGAATGTAGAATTCTACATTCGGCCTTCTACATTCGGCCTTCTACATTCTGCATTCTGACAGACAACCTTGGCCAAAAGGCCACACTACGCGAACAACCTTAAACCTTAAACCTTAAACCCTTCAACCACACCACCTTCAACCAGACCCAGAACCAACTGCCTCAGAAATTGAACTCATGCTTCTTTCCTCCAACTTCTGCAACAGCCCTTGCAGAATCTGCCTTACCATCCATGGACCGTTATAAATCCAACCCGTGTACACCTGAATTAGACTAGCACCTGCAGTAATCTTCTCCCAAGCATCCTCCGCCGTAAAAATGCCTCCAACCCCTATAATCGGTAAGCTTCCTTGAGTTTCCTGCCAGATAAACCGAATTACATCTGTAGAACGTTGACGCAAAGGAGCTCCACTAATCCCCCCAGCTTCTTCCGTTACCGGTTTGCCCGTTGCCGCAATCTGTTGTGTTTTCAGCAGATCCCGACGGATAGTAGTGTTAGTGGCAATAATCCCAGCTAATCCATAGGTTTGCGCAAGCTCAAGAACATCTGCGATCGCATTCCACTCTAAATCCGGAGCAATCTTAACCAGAATCGGCTTTTGGGAAACATTTTCCTGTTGCAGAGCATCTAAGATCAGACTAAGTTGACTGGCATCCTGAAGCGATCGCAAACCTGGTGTATTCGGTGAACTCACATTCACCACAAAGTAATCCCCCAATTCCCTCAACAGCCCAAAACTCGACCGATAGTCATCTGCTGCCTCTGGTAGGGGTGTTACTTTAGATTTACCTAGATTAATGCCAATCGGAATAGTTAAACCTGAAGCTTGGATCCGGTTTTCTCTTCCGGTAGGTTGTTCGTCCTTGGCTTTCTCTTCCGGTAAGTTCTTTTCTAAACCTGCAACCCTTAACCTGTTAACCTTCAACTGTTCTAATCGAGCCGCCATTGCTGTAGCTCCGAGATTATTAAATCCCATCCGATTCAGAGCAGCTTTGTCCTCTACCAAGCGAAATAAACGAGGACGAGGATTTCCCGATTGACCATGAAAGGTTACAGTACCCAGTTCAGCAAAGCCAAACCCTAAGCTTCCCCAAATTCCAGCAGCCACACCATCTTTATCAAATCCTGCTGCTAAACCCATAGGGTTGGGGAAGTTTACTCCCCATAGGGTTTGTTCGAGGCGAGCATCATTTAGGCAAAACCTTTGCTGTAATTGACCCTTAACCCAGTGACCTAGAGTAGATTCCTGATTCGATGACAGCCAGCTCAATAGCGCTAGAGTTCTATTGTGTAACCATTCTGGATCTGTCTTCAACCCAGAAAAGAGAATTGGACGAATGGTAGATTGGTAAATATCCATAATACTGAGTGAGTCAGTAGCTCAGTGGGTCAGTAGATCAGCGAGTCAGTAGATCAGTGCTGAACAAATACTCCACCATCTGGCTAGTTGTTAATAACAACTGTGGATTTAATTCGATTTTTGGCGTTGCTGAATTGAAGTATGAATGCGCGATTGTTTGGCTTTGGTCAAGCCCCCTAAATCCCCCAATTTTGGGGGACTTTGAGAGTTTTGTTCCCCCGCCGGTGCGCTTTCCGCATCTAATTATTAAATTCGCCACGGGTCGCACCGCAAAATTGGGGGGCTAGGGGGGCAAAATCATACCCAGAATCAGCAACGCCCAATTTTTTACCCCATTCAAACGTCATACTTTGATTCATTCTTTGATTAATTAGTTGCGTTATGACCAAACCCTAACAAAAGTCCGCTGTTTGAGTAACTAAAATGACATTTTGATCACTGAGGTACAGTCAATTTTCGCAACCCCTACTCCCTACTCCCTACTCCCTACTCCCTACTCCCTACTCCCTACTCCCTCAAACCACCCGACGGGGAGTTAGGTGATCCCTCCTGACGGTAACCATAAAAATCAATCCGATATTCCGTAATCTTTACACCAGTTTGTTCCTCAATTTGCTTGAGCAAGTTTTCCGGTAGTTCTACATAAACATCAAGAATCTGGTTTGTATCCAGGCAATTGACATGGCTATGAGTATCGCTGATATTGCCGTACAACCGTCCATCCGAGCGCTCAATACATTCAATAATACCTTGACTGGATAGGGCATCTAAATTCTGGTAAACAGAAGTATGACCAATAACTTTCCCTTGTTGATTCAATCGGTCATAAATGTCTCGCGCTGACAGATGGTCTTTAGCTTCCCATAACAGTTCTAGAATGAAGCGACGTTGACGACTCAAACGCATACCCAGGGTCTGACACTTGTCGATAGCATCTTCTAGTGAACGAATTGGTTTAGCAGCTGCCGCTTCTTTTTCCATGACATGAGTTGATGAGTTTAACCAAAAGGAATCCCCTATAAATCTACTGATAGCTCAGCCAGCTATCCACTTAAGCCAGGGCAAGGCTCTTGTGTGATCGGGAACCAGGAACGGGAAAAGGTAAACGGGGAATACTTTCTGTTCTCAAGTTCCCTGTTCTCAAGTTTTTCCTTGACCTTGAATGCCCCTGTTTAAATTAATTTTCAGTTAAATTTGGTAGCCCTAAGCCTTATATCCTATATTTTACTACAAAATCCTGAACTACCCCACCCTACCATCTAGATGTGCTCTGCTTAGCCATCGGACAAGATCCAGGTGTCTCAACTAAGCCATTGCTCTTAACAGCAGCTACTGCAGAAAGGCAACTGAGCTATAACGGAAGTATATCACCTTTAAAAAAACTTTGAGAAAAAATCTGGAATTCTTCAGGGTCAATGGGTAGTTGACTGTATTGCTCAGAAACACTCACATCAACCTGATTCTTAAACAAAAGCTAAGACAGACTCCTCTCTATCGAGCCAATTATAAAACATAATCAGAAATTAACAGAATGGAAAACACAGAAAGTCAAGAACCAATGGTTCCAGGTATGACCAATGGTGGAGCAACTACCAATGGCATGTCATTAGGAGAAATGGGTGATGACCAGATGTCATCCTTTGACATGAATGCTGTATCCAGTCAAGGCAATACACCCACAGCAGTGCCAATGAGTTCATCTGCCCCAGAGAGTGACATGGAGAACGTGCTGGTAGAAATCCGAGCACCTAAGGGTCAAGGGGCTAACGTGTTTTTATACATGGCAGGAAGTTTCAGGGTTCCTAGCTTCCAAATCGATTATGACTACGAGCCAGTATCAATGAATCCTGAGACACCGGAACTAGCGATGCAACTCCAAGCATCTAATGAAGAGGTGATCGTTGTCAAGGGCAAAGTTGCTCAAAACCAAATTGCCGCCCTGGAAGCCCAACCTAATGTGATCAAAGTCTGGCCAGACACCCCGATCGAACCCTTCAGCACTACCACCCTACAGCAAGAGTATCCCATGGTAGAACCGATGGCAGGGTTTGGTAGCTGTCCGATTGGTTCTTGTGACTGTAGGCCTGGTGTGGCTAAGGGAACGATGGCGGACGTAGCCAAGTATCTTGGGGTTGATCAAATTCACGCTGCTGGTTATAAAGGTCAAGGTATTGTTGTTGGTGTCGTTGATGGCGGGATTACAGCAGCTGGTCGTCCTGTGCGTCCCGGAGAACCCTCCAAGCGAATTCGCAATGTCATTGGTGGCTTCCACCGCAGCGTGGAATGGGGGACTCAAGCTCGTAGCTGGGGCGAACATGGCAATATGTGCGCTACAGACGTGTTGGGTATGGCTCCAGAAGCCAAGCTCTATGACTTTCCACTAGTAGGGAATGCTATCTCTAATGCCCTGGCAGCCTTCAATTGGGCAATTAAGCAATATAAAACTGACGGCACACCCCACATTCTCACCAATAGCTGGGGAATTTACCAGGAACAGTGGGATAAGACTTATGCCAGAAATCCTAACCATCCCTTCACCCGCAAAGTTGTGGAAGCCATCAATGAAGGGATTCTAGTTCTGTTTGCCGCTGGTAACTGTGGTGGAACCTGTCCTGATGGTCGTTGTGCCTCAGATTTCGGTCCTGGTAAAAGTATCTGGGGCGCGAATGGTCATCCCCTAGTGATGACAGTGGGCGCAGTTAACAAGAATGAACAGTTTGTCGGCTATAGCAGCCAAGGACCAGCGGCTTTGTCCCCCCAAAAGCCTGACTTCTGTTCCATCACCCACTTCCGGGGTTACTTCCCCTGTGATAACGGTACCTCGGCTGCCACACCCATTGCTGCTGGAGTAGTAGCCTTGCTCAAGCAAGCCAAGCCGAGCCTAACTCAGCAGGAAGTTAAGAAACTCCTGGAGAGTACTGCTAAAAATATTGGTTCTAAGGGATGGGATCAGCATTCCGGTACTGGCATTATTCAGCCCAAGGTAGCTTTTGACAAAATCAAAACTCCCCCCCCTCGCCCTCGCCCCAGTGAAGATACCTGGAGTGACTGGGAAAATCTAGGGGGCTATGGCCTATATAGCCCAGCGGCTGCTTCCTGGGGACCTAACCGCATTGACACCTTTGTGATTGGTACTGACCACGCTATGTATCACAAGTGGTGGGATGGCTCGGCTTGGCGTGGCTGGGAAAACTTAGGGGGTTACATTATTTCTGCACCCGCAGCGGTTTCTTGGGGAAATAACCGCATTGACACCTTTGTGGTTGGTAGCAATAATGCCCTGTACCGCAAGTGGTGGGATGGCGACTCTTGGCGTGGTTGGGAAAATCTAGGGGGCTACGGCCTGTATGCTCCAGCGGCTTCTTCCTGGGGACCTAACCGGCTTGACACTTTTGTGATTGGTACTGACCACGCCGTCTACCACAAGTGGTGGGATGGCTCGGCTTGGCGCGGCTGGGAAAACTTAGGAGGCTACTCTATTTCTGCACCCGCAGCAGTGTCTTGGGGTCCAAACCATATCGCTATCTTTACCATTGGTCGCGATCGCGCTCTATACTACAAGACCTGGAATGGTTCCATTTGGAGTCCATGGGAAAAACTGGGAGGCTACTGTCAATATGGTATAGCTGCTGTGTCCAGGGGAGTCAACCAGCTCGATTGTTTCGTGATTGGCTCCATGGGCAAGGTCTATTGCCGTTCCTGGGATGGTTCTGCCTGGAAAAATTGGAAAAACCTAGGTGGTTACAGCATTGCTGGGCTAGCAGCAGCATCTTGGGGACCTGACCGCCTTGATGTTTTTGTCGCCGCTGGTGATCATGCTCTCCACCACAAGTGGATGGGCTGAGGTAAAGCTTACTGATTAAGGAAGTGAAGGTAAAGAATTTTTAATTCTTTACCTTTAATTTTGAATGGTCACGCTACGGCGTTAAAAACTTTTATCTTTTGCAACTACTTTCTTTACATTGTCGCACAAGTGCCTATCGCTCTTTTCAACATTAGGATTATTCTGCAAATAATTGCGCACCCAATCGCAACTCCTCGCCATTAAAGAGTCTAAGTTTAAGTATAGATTCCAGAGTGTGATCGTGCCGTCACTATTTTCAAAAGCCAAGGTCTTGCCATCGCGGCTGATACTGAAGCTATTAACAGCTTCAGTATGCCCCTGGAGAGTGTAGATTTCGGTTCCTGTCTGTAGATCCCAGAGTTTGATGGTTTTGTCATAACTGCCAGAAGCTAAGGTCTTGCCATCGGGGCTGAAACTGACGCTATTGACAAGGTTAGTATGCCCGATGAGGGTGTGGATTTTGCTTCCTGTCTGTAGATCCCAGAGTATGATGGTTTGGTCATCACTGCCAGAAGCTAAGGTCTTGCCATCGGGGCTGAAACTGACGCTATTGACCAAGTCAGTATGCCCCTTGAGGGTGTGGATTTTGCTTCCTGTCTGTAGATCCCAGAGTATGATCGTGTGGTCATTACTGCCAGAAGCCAAGGTCTGGCCATCGGGGCTGAAACTGACGCTATTGACCGAGCCATAATGCCCGATGAGGGTGCTGATTACCTCGCCTGTCTCTAGATTCCAGAGTTTGATCTTTGCGTCATCATTGTTAGAAGCCAAGGTCTGGCCATCGGGGCTGAAACTGACGCTATTGACCGAGCCATAATGCCCGATGAGGGTGTCGATTACCTCGCCTGTCTCTAGATTCCAGAGTTTGATGGTGTTGTCCCAACGAGCAGAAGCCAAGGTCTTGCCATCGGGGCTGAAACTGAGGATATAGACCGGTTCATCACGCTCCTGGAGGGTGCCGATTACCTCACCTGTCTCTAGATTCCAGAGTTTGATGGTGTTGTCCCAACGAGCAGAAGCCAAGGTCTTGCCATCGGGGCTGAAACTGACCCTATTGACCGGTTCATCACGCTCCTGGAGGGTGTAGATTTTTCTTTCCGTCTCTAGATTCCAGAGTTTGATCGTGTTGTCAAGACTGCCAGAAGCCAAGGTCTTGCCATCCCGGCTGAAACTGAAGCTATTGACCAAGTCAGTATGCCCGATGAGGGTGCGGATTTCCCTTCCCGTCTCTAGATTCCAGAGTTTGATCTTTGCGTCATTACTGCCAGAAGCCAAGGTCTTGCCATCCCGGCTGAAACTGACGCTATAGAGCGAGTCATCATGCCAGATGAGGGTGGGGATTACCTTTTCCGTCTCTAGATTCGAGAGTTTGATGGTCTGGTCATTACTGCCAGAAGCCAAGGTCTGGCCATCCCGGCTGAAACTGACGCTATAGACCGAGTCATCATGCCCGATGAGGGTGCGGATTTCCCTTCCCGTCTCTAGATTCCAGAGTTTGATGGTGTTGTCACCACTGCTAGAACCAATAGCACCACTGCTAGAAGCCAAGGTCTGGCCATCCCGGCTGAAACTGACGCTATAGACCGAGTCATCATGCCCGATGAGGGTGCGGATTACCTTGCCTGTCAAAAGATTCCAGAGTTTGATGGTCTCGTCATAACTTTCAGAAGCCAAGGTCTTGCCATTGGGGCTGAAACTGACGTTATAGACCGATTCAGTATGCCCGATCAGGGTACGGATTTCCTCCCCTGTCAAAAGATTCCAGAGTTTGATGGTGTTGTCCCAACTGCCAGAAGCCAAGGTCTTGCCATCCCGGCTGAAACTGACGCTCGTGACCCATTCAGTATGCCCGATGAGGGTGTGGATTTCCTCCCCTGTCAAAAGATTCCAGAGTTTGATGGTGTTGTCATCACTGCCAGAAGCCAAGGTCTTGCCATCCCGGCTGAAACTGACGCTATTGACACCTTCAGTATGCCCGATGAGGGTGCGGATTACCTCGCCTGTCTCTAGATTCCAGAGTTTGATGGTGGTGTCATCACTGCCAGAAGCCAAGGTCTGGCCATCCCGGCTGAAACTGACGCTCTTGACACCTTCAGTATGCCCCTCCAAGCGGTTGCGTTCGCTGCCTTCATAAACAACTTTCTGCAGGGCACGCATCACCTGTAGGTCCGATGCCTTGTGTTTTTGTAGGATTTTTCCTGCCCTAATCCCCTCCACGAAAGCCTCGATTTCTTTATGTTCAGCAAACAGGGACAAAGAATTGCGACCGAGAGAATTGGCTCGATATAGTTCAAAGTTTCTCCATTGCATCGAAAAGGCAGCACGGAAAATCATTGCCCCCAAAAGAACTGAGCCAGCGATGCTCCAACCCACCATTGTGTTACGGCGTTTTTTTCTAACACTGCGCCGCACGAAATCAAATTCTACCTGGTTTAACCAGTTGTCCTCACAATTGAGTTCTTTATTCAATACATCGAGATAAGGATTAGCATTCCAAAGAAATTGTCCGGTTTTATCTCTCGAACTTTTTTGTTGATCCGGTGTCCGTTGCCACAATCGAGCCAAGTTCGTATTTTCGAGGGTGTTTATTTTGTTAAGAAAGTTTTCAGCAAGGTCAAGTCTCTCATCCAACCAATTAATTACAGCTTCAGCCTTGGCTTCAAAACCGGATGATTGTTTTTTGCTTTTAACACTTTGCCACTCCTCGGCTGCGGTCGTCAAGCGCCGTTGTAGAAGTAAATTTTCCTCATCCTGTTGTTTCCATCCCAGCAATCTTTGCCAACCCCGTACTAAAGCATCATGGGCTGGTTCGACATCAGGATTCCCCTCAGCATCTTGTCCTTTCACCAATAACCGTGCTTTGCTAAAACGCTCAATTACTTCCTTCACTAAACCATTTTTCGCTGGTGGATATTCCAATTCCGATAACGGTACGCGCCTACGGGCTAACTCACCCCCACCTAGTGCCACCATCCGCAGCATCACATGACGGATTACTTGCTCATAAGCGGGATTTTCTTGAACTAGCTTCTGATACTCTTTATCAGCCCTTTGAGTTAGCGATCGCATTACTCCCCCCAATTCTTGATAATCGGCTTGAGTCAAGGCCCGGTCAATAGTAATACCCCTGTCTTGTGCCTCCCGTTGCCGCCTTAAATACTTCAGGAATAATTCACTCAAGGCAAAAGACAGCAAGGGTAATGCTCCGGGCATATCCGCCACTTCATCAATTAATTTGTCTACTAAATCGTGGGGTTGAAAATACATTACCCGTGCTTGAGCCGGTTTCTCAATGGCTTCCCTTAGTTCCCCTCGTGTCATCGCCGGTACAATAAATCGTCCACTTTGCCAAAGATTTATCAGTACCGTAGTTCCCAATTGATTTAGTACTTCCGGTGCCAACTTTAAGCCCGCATCTTGGATTTGGGGTTCAAAATCAGAACGTAGGGTTAATACTACCCGTAATTTATCCCCATGGGCATTTATGGCTGTGAGTATCTGTTGGAAAAACGCCTGACGCTCATCTAAGTTTTGACAGAGTGTAATAATTTCTTCGCTTTGGTCAATAAACAGTAATAACTTAGAGTTGGGGTGATTTTTCGCCCAAACATCAATGCTCATTGCCAGGTTATGCTGGGGGTTTTGTGGCTCTACCCTTGGTAAGGTAGCATCAGTAAGCACATTATTTAACGGTTGCAAGGGCGTCTCACCAGGACGGATGGGTGGCAAAATACACCATTTCTCAGTATTATCTTGCCGTAGTTTGGGAATTAATCCTGCCTTGACCAAGCTAGACTTACCTGAACCGGAAGCACCCAACACCACTGTCAGGGGATGAGTTTTGACAAAATCTTCTAACTTTTCTACTAGTAATGTTCTACCGAAAAACAGTGAACTGTGTTTCTCGTCAAAGGAGTTTAAACCGCGATAGGGATTTTGTGACTCATCTAATGGTGGTGCGGGTGGTAAATTAAGTTCATGTCCGGGAGAAAGAAAGATATATTCTCCCTTATCGTGCTTATTTAAACACCAAATACCGGGCGTTTGTCGTAGACGGCATTTTTCTGTGGGAATTTCGACTCGATCCCGTAAATATAAATATAATTTTGTGGCTGTAATTACCCCATCTCCAGCGGGTTTACCATTTTGGGCAGGAGGATAGATATCTGCTGCCCCTTCGAGGGCTTCTAATAATGCACTAGCAAAAGGGGAATGATTGCCGAATTGACCGCGTTCGCTATCTAAATTAAAGTTATCTAAAGCCTTTTGGTCAGAAGCTGAGGAAGTAATAATTTGCCAGGCTGGGTCAGTAATAAAACGGTCGTATCGTTCTTGGTGAATTACTTCTGGCGAGGTTAATAAATCCCTGGTATTCGACCAACGGAAAGCACCAGCAAAACAGCAGTCGAGGATACCCAAAAAATGACGACAGGGTAATTGACTTAAAGCATCGTGTAACTTGGTCATGGGCAGATAACTATTAGTATCCCCCAGTAAAGCATCTTGAGGAATTAAGTAACCAGCCGGGCCATCATCCCCATTGAGAGCGACTCCATGACCAGCAAAGTAAAATAACAAGCGGTCATTTTCAGTGACTTGTTCTGGTAAGGTATGGGATAAAAATTTGTTAAACTTAGACAGAGTTGCCACTTCGTCTAGGCATTCCCAGACTTGGTAATCATGCTTTTTGCGGAGAATTTCCACTAGTTTTTTGGCATCGTTTACGGCAGTGTTGAGGGGAGCAATGCCGTTGGTGTAGTTATTGATACCGATGATAAAGGCGAGATTTCGGGAAAACATGTTCTGCAAAAAGCACTTATAAAGATAACTTGAATACTCTTGATTGGTAGCATCCCTGTCTTGATGCAGTCGTTCATGGGGGAAACCCCCTGTTCCCTTGCTGCATCGCTTTGGCAAATATATTTTTTTCTGTGGGCCGTATAATCACGCTCACACAGCAGTGAGATGCTCCCTATTTATTCCCCAAGATAATCTTTCGACTTTTCGCAGAAATTATTAGTTTCGTAATCAATCTTTACATATTGACTTTGTAGGGTAAGCTTATTGAATTTTGTATTAAAAACTACAGATTTCCGGTTTTTTGATAGTATAAAAAACCGGAAATCTGCTGGCTCAATGTCAATAAGCGGCCTCCATTATCAATAGACCTCTTGCAAAAGTCGTGATAGCCAACTAATTTTGACTCAAAGAAAGTTCCTAATTATAAATACCAGCAATCAAATTAAAACGTAGATAAAATCTTTGACGGCGATTACAGTATCTTTATGATAAAATTTTAAAAACTTTAAGAAAGCGATATACATGTTCAATAACAATTTTGAGAGAAGCTAAATCTCGATTTTATTTTTTCGGTTGTAAGCATTCAGGATTCAGGATTCAGGATTCAGGATTCAGCATTCAGCATTCAGCATTCAGCTGATGCGCTATGGGCAGGGTTATTGATGAGTAAACCGTTAAGAATAAAAGAGGTAAGCATTAGTTTAATCTGAGTTACTTCACAGGCTTCTAGCCTGTGCCACAAAGCTCTTCGCGTAGCGAACGAGGTTTATTTTAAGCTGACGGCTGACCGCTGACCGCTGAATGCTTAGTTATAAAGTTTGCGAATTGCTTTCAAAACTTGGAGTATAACCATGGCGCGATCGCTTTCAAAAAAGCTGAGAATCGGCATATATTGATAAGTTTGGGGATTACCCTAACCGATATAGATAAACTGATAAAGCAGACCATTAGTGGCTAATCCCCAAACAAATTATTGATGCTCTAGACTGTTGAAAGCATAAGTCAGTAATTGCGGTAAACCTGTTGATGCCTCAATGACTAATAACTTTTCACCCCAAACCATAAAAACGCATAGGATTATCCCAGAGGATCTTTTGCACTATCTTCTCGGATAGCTTGTCCTGAAGTCCTACCACTTGCTCAATAATCTTGGGATTGTGGTCTATGTGAGGGTAGTCAGAACCAAAGATCAAGTTATCAGAACCGATGTACTTGATAAGATCAGCTAGATAAGGCTCATCTGGCTCAATGGCAATGAAGCACTGGCGACGGAAATACTCTGAAGGCTTCATCCTTACATGGTCTTTCACCTCCCAGGCCAGTTGATCGTACTCTTCATCTAGCCGCCACAGCCAGTAGGGAAGCCAGCCGCAACCGGACTCAAGAAACCCTACTCTGAGATTGGGGTGGCGCTCTAATACTCCCCCTTCGATCAGTGCCAACATTGCCATCATGTGTTCCATAGGATGAGAGCAAGCATGCATGGCAAAACGGGTATTAAATCGATCTGCTCCAGTAGTCGGTAATCGAGCATGGCTACCCTCATGAATGCCAACTGCTATGCCCAGCCTCTCACACTCCGTCCAAAAGGGCTCATAGGCCGGGTCACTAAGCAGTCGTCCCTTAACCGGATTTGGTCGCACAAAGACAGCTTTCCAGCCAAACTCTGCGATCCGATGTAATTCCGACACCATGTTGCTCGGGTCGTGTAAACTAATCGCTCCTACCCCTTTCAGTAGTTGGGGGTCATAGCTGCAAAAGTCTCGTAACCAATTGTTGTAGGCACGGGTGAGGGCTGCTGCCAGTGACGGATCCATAGTATCGATCGCCAACATCCACAATCCTGTAGTTGGATACAGAAAGGAAATATCCACACCCATCCGCTTCATGGCCTTGACCTGAGAGTCTGGGCCAGAGCCTAGGTTTCTATTATAGGTAGCCTTGTTCCGGATTGCTACCTTAATTCCTTCAGCCCAGACAGCATCGGATATCTTATTATAAATTGTCTCACCCTCCACTCTCATATACTTAGTTGGAGGGGAAAAGATATCAATTTTCACAACCCCATCCTTTTGGGAGGGTTGATATCGATAGGGTGCATGACTTTTAAATGCAGGTTCCAGGTACTTCTCCCACATATCTATCGGTTCATTCACATGGCCATCGGCATCAATAATTTGATAGTCTTTCAGCATGGTTTTGCTATTGAAGGTTGAACGCGATTGCGTGGCCAAAGGCCAAGGTTCGATGTTGAAGGTTGAAGGTTTGATGTTGAAGGTTGAACGCGATTGCGTGGCCAAAGGCCAAGGTTCGATGTTGAAGGTTGAACGCGATTGCGTGGCCAAAGGCCAAGGTTCGATGTTGCAGGTTTGATGTTGCAGGTTTGATGTTGAAGGTTGAAGGTTGAAGGTTGAAAGTTCGATGTTGGGCGACTATAGCAGTTTCTCTTAAGGTAAAAATTATTTGTACCCTCTTGCCTCTTGCCTCTTGCCTCTTGCCTCTTGCCTCTTGCCTCTTTCCTGTTACCTACTCCCTACTCCCTACTCCCTACTCCCTGCTCCCTGCTCCCTAAAAAAATGTACCTCACCTAATTGAAAACCGCTATAGTTGCTGATCACAAGAACATCGGAAATGGGTTGAGTTGGTTTTCTTCGAGGGATTTTGGTAACTGACCCATCTGTACTGGCACATCATAAAGCCGTCCGGGAGCCCACCGTTTCCAAAAGTGTCGCAGACCAGGGACAATGACTTTGACAACATTAAGTCCGATATCGGGACGGGTTTGATCTAGAACCAGGGTTTCCATACCTTGCTTGGCAGCAATGTCTACACAGGTTTGAACATCGTCTCGCAGATCATCGCTGCTAAGTTGAGGATAATCGGTGTAGAGTTTTGGAGTAGTGTTTTCATCCGGTACCAGATACGGCTGATTCTCTAAAGTAGCCATTCGCCACCAGTCTATAGCTAACTGATCGGAGTAGTTGTATTTGGTGCTGCCATCCGGAGCTATGGATACAACCGCTGGAAGCACCTGGTTTAATTCCGTTAGCGATCGCATAATCCCAATTTTGGGGTCGAAATGAGCACCGAAGGCAAAAATAATATCTTCGAGAGCTTGATCAATCCTTCTGGAAAGAGCAGCAAAGGCAGGAATCCCTAAATCGCTAGTGAGATCCAGTACCCAGAGTTCACGGTTTAGGGAATGGTAATACTCCTTGAGAGCTATAAAATAGGGTTGGTTAAAACTGTATAAATCCACAGCTGGTCGTTTGAGGCGGTTATACCACCACAGCGCTACACTATCTCGCTCCACTAACTCCATGAATCCTTGTAGGATTGCTTCTTCTTTGGTGTTGCCAGCAGCAGTACCATTGGAGTCTGCCCAACAATCTGGTTTAGAGGGTTTCGGGTAACCGTAATAGCAGTAAGCTGTGGGTAAATACTTAAATGCTTTGTCAGTCAAAGACCAAATCGGTGTCCACTCAATCTCTCGTTCGGGATCAAAGGGTTCTGGAACCTTTTGAAAAAAGCTCGGACAAGTTTGATTCCAGTCCTGGCGGGTTTGGTATTGGCGATCGCTAAACAGCATACAAGCATTGGGGTGAATAGCCATATCCGCCATAGTCTTGTAGCTACCTTTGCGTCGAATTTCGTCTCCCTGAAACACACCAGAATATCTCTCAATCGCTTCCCCAAGGGCGCTGGCTTTGGCCTGAGCGTCAGTCTGTCCTTTGCCAGCACTTCTGCCACGCAGGTATTTCCGCAAGAAGTATAAACTATCCAACATGCTGGCAAAATTATGTCCAGCCACATAGTTAGGGGTCAAATCGCTTTTTAACTTAGAAACTTTAGTAATTCCTCTAATTGCTCCGATAATCGGACTGATATGGTGTTCGTATTGCTTAAAAGTTTTTTCTGGTGAAACACAACGGTGTCCACCATCAGCTGTAAAAGTTTTCTTCCGGCTTTCTAATAAAACGGGCATTGGGTCTCTATCTCCTAGATAGTCTGAGTCGCCACAAGCAGGACATTGAGGACGCTTGACCAGAGTGTGATTTTTGGTTTGTAAGGATATGGTGTCAAAGGTGACCAGAGTCCCTTTCTGGGATGGATGGTCTCCCTGAACAATCCATTTGGCGATTTCAGTAGCGGCTAGATTTAGTCCAGTCTGTAAAGTAGACGGTAGTAAAGAGCGAGAGGTTGGGAAAGCCGTCGATATACTGTTAGGTTGGCGATGTTTGCGCAGAAAATCTTCCACGGGGCGATTGGCTCGCAGCCGTTGGGCTAGACATTCCCAACACCCAGTTTTTCCAGGCTCGAAAATCGGACCAATCCAAATCATTTTGCCCACTGGCTTGACCAGCATCCACGGACGTTGGGACTGTAAAGCCTTTTGATTAAACCGATCAAGACCGACTTGGAGATAGTCATCGGTTAATACAACAGCAATGTCTCCCTCCTCAGCCACCTGAATATTAAGTGATTCCAGGATGGCGATCAAGGGTTGGGTTGGAACCGTGCCAAAGGAGGTTACTGAAACCTTAGTAGATTGCCAGCGGTTGGTGGCTGTCCTGTGATCAACATTCAGAAAATTCCAGAAAGCTGCTACCTCTGATGGCATATCCGAGGGCATAGGGTTATCGTTTTCCACGATATAGCCTTTCTTTTCCATCAGCATCAAGGCATAGTAAATCTCAGCCGTGGAAGCTTGGCCTTGCAGCAGGTTAATCATGTCTTCCACAGAATGCTCGCCATCAATTAAAGGAGCTAATTGTTCATAAAGATGACCATTGAGAACAAAATACTCTGACTCCGACAGCAGAAAGACACCAACCGATTCCACATCTTCGATATGAAAGCAAGGTTTAAATTTAGGTTTGTTCAGCATTGTTAGTTTTTCTCTTTTCTCTAGGGAGGCATACTATCGCAAAGGGAACAGGGAATCGGGAATCGGGAATCGGGAATCGGGAGTAGGGAATCGGGAGTAGGGAACAAAAATTCTCACAGCAGCCTTAACTATGGCAGCATTATCAGCGGGCTAACCTTTGACAATAAATCAATAGCTCTGTAACCTAGTAATTAGTTGAAGGAACTTAGCGGACTTGCTAAAGTTTAAGGTTGCTATAATTTAAGCAGGACATGCTACACTAGAAGTCAAGGGCTTAGCTTAAGCTGACTAGCCCTGTGAGATAGAATAGGTTTGATTGAGTAGGTGTACCGATACTCAATCTGATCCAACTAAGGCTGATCCAAATAAGGGACTAAGCAACGGGCAGGTAGAAAACGCCCGTTACCAGTCCAGATTGCCGGTAGCTAACCCCCCGTTAGAGGTAAAGCCGGTTAGAGATAAAAATTGATAGGTTTGTATCTGGTTGCTCTATTAGGGTAATCGCTGACCATGGCCTGGTTTAATCAGGCTTAATAAAGCGTTTACCCGATAGGGCTTTCCTATCCTAAAGTCCATTGCGACTCTGTGTGTTTGTTCAGACTGTTTGTTCAGACTGTTTGTTCAGACCTCTTCGGGGTAGTCAGCTAGTTTTCCCCAAAGCCACTAGGGATTTCACGAGGAACACATTGGAATGGGCGAGTCATTGATTAAGGTCTCTTCGACCCAACTACCAATCTGTGCGTCTGTGAGGTCGGTGGGCTTAGGAGGCAGATTAATTTCATAGATCATTGCCCCGCCATCAGCGCTTGTGAGGACTGGAGCGCCAGTAGAGCCCTGATTCACCACCACGTTCACGAAATCTTCTACCACTAGTCCCGCTTCCCGAAGAATGTCCGCAGGAGCACTGACAAAGCGCTTACGGAATTCTTCGTCGATCCAGGCTTTGGCGACAAGTTGGGAAATAGTGGTTTCTAGGGTTTTCCAATTTTCAGTCAATTTCATGTTGATTCTCCGGTACAAATTCTCCTGTACAAACTGAATTGTTCGTTGGAGTTTTTTGAGGTTTTTATCAACCGGTTTTATCAACTCCAAGAATACACAGTAGTTTTAACAAACCCTAAAAATTAGTCCACCGTACTAATGGGGTAAGTAAATTTACAGATATCTAGGAAATACAGCTAGGGATTTTGCCACGGATATCATGGCTGACACTAGACAAATCAAACCTACCGAAACCATAGTGAAATCTTGATTATGCCTAGGTAAGGTGCCCGTGTCACTACACCAAGTAAGGGAGATTAGTAGTAACTGAGCCTTAGGGTGAGATGTCAGTTATTTTACTTAGATTAATGAGTATATAAATATACTTTATAAGTATATAAACTTAATTAATTATTTCTTAATAATTTTACTCAGTCTCTATATATTGATAAAATTTAAAATTGATAAAAAATTAATTCTTTTTTATTATTTTTCGTAAATATTTGTGAGAATTAGTTGACGGAATGTGTTTCCAATGATCAGCTCAGCCTGTCAAAAAAAGTAATAGTTTAAAAACTATTTGTCAATTCCCCCATGGGGAATATTGCCAATTACCCGATGGGGAATACCCCTCTATAAGGGAACAGGAAATAGGGAATAGGGAATAGAGAATAGAGAAGAGAGAATAGGGATGCCCTGCATGAAGACAGGGAATCAAGGTCAAAAGACCTCTTGCAAAAATATTTTGAGTTATACTATAAAGTTTTGGGAAAATTAGATCTATTGTGTACTAGGCTTATATACAAAGAGAGTACAAAGCAAATTGGTTAGTCTTAAGCGTAGACTAAATCAAAAATTACTAAATTTGAAATAATACCACGAAATACTTTTGCAAGAGGTCTAAGAGGTTGTCTGAGAAGTCTCATTTGCTACATCCAAGCCCCCGTTGGTCCCCATCTGTAAAAAAGCGAAGCATCCGCTAATTCCCCCCAGAATTGATACCGCTGGCGAACTTAATATTTGTTTACAAAATAGTGAGCAGATGTGGAAAATATCCTTTGTTCGTCCTTGGTGTGGGACTATAAGTTGAAACAATTGTATTAGTTCTCAAACTCAGGAGTTGCCCCGATGTGCTTTAGAATTGAGAATATAGCACCGATACCGCAACAGACAGCAACCATTGCTCGCTCAGCTTTTCCCAAAGGGAGTATAGTAATGAGTATCAGGGATGAATTGGGTTTCTTATATAAGGATGAACAGTTCAGAGCCTTGTTTCCATCAAAGCGAGGGCAACCGGCATGGTCAGCTTGGAGGTTAGCGCTGATCACAGTAATGCAGTACATCGAGGACTTAACCGATACTCAAGCAGCCCAAGCGGTGCGAGGACGAATCGATTGGAAATATGCCTTAAGCTTACCCTTAGCAGACCCTGGCATCGATAGCTCAGTATTGAGCGAGTTTCGAGGTCGATTAGTGAAAGCCCAAGCCGAAGAGTTACTGTTGGAGCGACTCTTGGAACGATGTCAAGAGCGGGGATGGCTGAGTGGGGGTGGGGTGCAACGCAGTGACTCAACTCATGTGTTAGCAGCAATTCGGGTGATGCATCGTCTAGAAGTAGTGGGTGAGACCTTACGAGCAGCACTCAATAGTCTGGCTGTAGCAGTACCGCAATGGCTTCAGGAAAAAGTTCCGGTAGAGTGGTTTTCGCGCTATGGTAGTCGGGTTGAGGACTATCACATGCCCAAGGGTACCGATGAGCGCCAGCAGTTAGGGGAAACGATTGGTAGAGATGGTTATAGGCTGTTAGCTGCTGTATATGATCACGATGCCCCGGATTGGCTGGTAAAGTTGCCTGGGGTTGAGGTGTTGCGTCAGGTTTGGGTACAGCAGTTTCACATTGATGCAGACCAACAAGTACACTTCCGTCAACCCAACAATAGCCCCCCGTCGGCTCAATTAATTCACTCTCCCTACGATGTAGAAGCCCGATTCAGTCGCAAACGGGAAACTCAATGGGTGGGCTATAAGGTGCATCTGAGCGAAACCTGTGGTGAGAATGTCCCCCACCTGATTACCCATGTAGAGACTACTGTTGCCACCACAACCGATGTACAGGTAACTGATCGGATTCACCAAGGTCTTAAACAGCGTCAACTGCTACCATTAACTCATATTGTCGATACGGGTTATGTGAGTGCTGAGCAAATGCTCAATACTCAAGATACTGCTGGAATTGAGTTGCTGGCTCCGGTTTTACCCGATAGTAGTTGGCAAGCTCAAGCTGGTATTGGCTTTGATGTTGCTAACTTTACGATTGACTGGGAC
>NZ_JAAHIG010000137.1:0-20558 GCF_010692305.1 Moorena sp. SIO4G3
TGTAATAGGCTTTTTAGTTTAATTAACAACTACGGACTTAATTAATCAATAATTTTGACAAAACTAGCTAAATCTATTCAGTAGAGGGTTTACTTCTAGAAGTAAACCCTCTACTGTTAATTATGCTCTGAGCTAACTTGTGATCACCTGGAACTTGACAGAATTACTGACAGAGTCAGGTTCTAGTATCAAAAGAGTATTTCGCAGGACCCAAGTAACTGATTGTATTCGGTCCCCTCAGGACACTGGCAAAAGCTCGAATTGCCACAACTATTGAGGTTTTGAAAGCAAACACTCCTGATGGGTGGGAATACACACCTGTTCAAAACAAGTTCTCCATGGCCATCTGCCATAGACATGTCTTCGATGATGCACTTGCCGGCGGATCCATCATAGGAATATCCATCCGGGCACGTGCAAGAGACAGGATTGCCACAGGGATTGTCCATAAGAATACAGCTTGATGGGGGACTGATCACACAAGGGCCAATTCCCTGTGCGATCGCAGGGGGGGCGCTAGTTAAAAACAGTTGTGCCGCTACCAACAAAGCGCACAGCACTTTCAACGCTTGGGCGAATTTGAAGTTCATGCCGTTTTTGATAACTTTTAAGATTTTCATCACCTAACTGATCTCTGAATGTTTGTTTCTGATCAAACCAAAATGATATTACTTCGCCACGGATATTATTGTCAATTTATTTTCTCCGATAAACTAAAAATATTATATTTTTTTAACATAAAATAGGGAGCAGGGAGCAGGGAGGGGAGCATGTCACTTATGCAGAACATTTGTACTAAATCTGGGTAATGGGTAATAGGTAATAGGGGGAGCAGGGAGCAGGGAGCAGGGAGCAGGGAGCAGTAAAAAAAAACTCTGTGCACCTGATAGTTATGAAAACCGTCGTAACTACTAAAACTAATGTTATTCATTAAATATATATATATATTAATTAAATTTATAATTGGAATTAATAGGATATTTAGGATAGTATTTATCCATTTATTCTAAGATTTTTAACCAATTAATTCCTACTAAATATTGCCTGTTTTATTGGTTACATAATTAAAACTCATGTAACCAATAAACATCAAAAATAAAGGGTTTTACCGAGTTTAAAAGAAGCGAATTATACTAAATGCGGCTGGTAAATATACCATTACCGATAAATAAGCTATGGATGATGGCAGCCATGAATAATTAATTATCAGCTAGGGAAATAAAGATGTGATAAAAGCGGAGTCAGTATTCAGCAAAGATTTTGCAAAATTTTTGTTCAAGATGTTTATTGGTGGAAAATATTGGGCAACAATAAGGACATGGCTCGATTTGAACCAATAAAAGGGTATCTATACCTTGTTGACTATTGAGTGTTGACTACCCCCGGCTTCTTCATTTCTTAGTTAGATAGAGAGAATTAGAAAGGGATAAATTCTGTCAAAACCGAATATTTGCGGACAATTCGGCTCCGCTGCTCTGCTACTCTGCCCCCCCTCAGTCTAAATCGAAAATGAAACAGCTCTGCCGATCTTCGGGGGTAATGGGGGGAGCAACTGTTGACAGTCAACGGTTAAGACTCAACAGTGAAGCAAATTATACAGGTTACATCTTCATTGGTTAACACTCAGCAGTGAAGCAAACTATACAGGTTACATCTTTATTAACGTCTTATTAACACGAAAAACCAATGATTCGTTACCGACAAAAGAAAATTAGCATTTTATTTGGCAGTCTCTTAATGGTTGGGGTATGGTGGTTACCGGTCCAAGCGAAACAGACTACTAATTTAATCTTAGAGAAAGCCGTTACCACTGACGATCCAACTATTCCGATTGAGGAGCTAGAGCTAATGCTCAAGCCTTTGACTAAGGATGAGCTGGATGGTGAAGCTGAGGCGTGGATGTTCTTGCTTAAAACTAAAGTTAAAGAACTTAGCGATGCGGAAATTGCTGTAAAGCGCAAAAATCGAGAGCTTCAACAAACTAAAGAAGCTGTTGATGCCCTAGAAGATGCCAAAGATGCTCTTGAGGAAGCGACAGATACTAAGGAAAAAATAGAGACTAAGGGATCGGCTAAGGATCGTCTTAAAGCTTTAAAAGCTGCTGAAGAGGCACAGGAAGCTCTCGAAAAAGCTCAGGAGTCAGTAGAAGAAGCAGTCAAAGAAGAGGAAAAGACCAAGCAAGATAAAACCTTGCAAGGGGCGATTGATAAAGCAGTTGAAGGTACTGAACAGCAGAAAGATAAAGCCAAAACCTCAAACCAGGATGTTGCTAAGGTTCAAGAAAAGATTGGGACAATTAGCAACAAAATCGTTACTGATGAACAACAGCAGAAAAAGACTCAACAGGGAATTGACAAAGCCAAACAAAACCTAGAAGAAGCGGTCGAGGCCAAGACCGAAGTTAAAAAGCAAGTTCTGGTCAACATGACTACACTGCGAGAGGAACGCACTGCTTTAAGCGATCGCTTTGAGGTCGTACTTGAAGAGCTGGAAACTAAAGGCGGTGATGTTCAGTTGTACAACAAATACATCGATGCCATCAGTGGGATTAAGGTTGACGTCACCGACACTGAAGGAACTTGGATTACCATCGTCGGCTGGCTCCAGTCTAAAGAAGGAGGTCTGCGCTGGGCGAATAACATTGGCAAATTTTTAGGAATTGTTGCTGGCTTTAGCATCCTCTCTCTGATTTTAGGGAAAGTCCTCGAGAAATCTTTGTGGATGTTCCCGAATATGTCAGCTATGCTCCGTCAGTTCGTAGTTAGGATAACCCGTCAAGGATTATTTTTGGTGGGTATTCTTTTAGGTATCACTGCTTTAGAGGTCAGTATTGGTCCACTAATGGCCATGATTGGAGCTGCTGGTTTTGTGGTAGCGTTTGCTTTCCAAAATACCCTCGGTAACTTTGCCAATGGGTTAATGATCTTGCTCTATAAACCCTTCGACGTGGGCGATATGATTGAAGTCGCTGGGGTAAAAGGTACGGTTAAGGATGTCAACTTAGTTTGCACCACCATCAATACTTTGGAAAATAAAATCATTATCGTGCCGAACAACTCAATCTGGGGTAATGTTATTGCCAACGAAACCAGTAGCTCCGTCCGCGCTATGTTTCTTACTGTAAGGATCAGCTACAGCAATAGTATTACTCAAGCCCTCCAAGTTCTTAAGGAGATTGCCAACTCTCATCCCTTAGTATTGGAAGACCCTGGTCCTTGGATCGACACTGGGGAATTGGCTGAATATGCTGTTAACATTTGGTTTATGGCATATACTAAGAAAGAGGATTACTGGACAGCCTATTGTGACATCAGCCGAATTATAAAAGAAAGATTTGAACAAGAGGGAATTGTGATCCCACTGCCGAGGCAGGAACTATACATCAGTGAAGCTATGGCTAAGCAAGACCTTCCCCAAGCAGGAAGTCATGGCCAGATAGCAAATCCAAAGCCCCATAGCTCTTTCCCCAACGGTAAGACAGCTTGAATCTGTAGACTTATCTGTAGAATGCCTACTTTCGTATAGCAGGCGTCCAACATCTATCTAATTAACACAACTGATAGCCAATCCAGGTGCAATACTCCAGTTTAATTAGCTTAATTAATTTATTTAATTCATTGCCCAGAGCCTTGTAGAGACCTAGCATGCTAGGTCTCTACATTTGTGTAGCCGCAACAATTGGCTGGTCAGGGCAAAGAGGAAATCCCAACAGAGGTAGTAAACCGTCAACCTTGGCCTTTAGGCCACGGGTGCGCGTTCAACGGTCAACCGTCAACAATCGTGATTGTAAGAGCAAAGAAATCTCAAGCTCGGGATCATTATATAGTAGTTGGAAATTCCTTAGAGTAGACCCAGCCAAGTCAACAAACCTTGACCAGTGAGCAATTCCAGTAACAGGATACAAACTAAGGCAACCATCGCAAACCTGCCGTTGATTTGCTCAGCATAGGGATTCCAACCAAAAGCTGGTAATGGTTGCTTAAAAGACTCCTCAGATGATTCACTCTTATTGGGTGTTTCAGAACTCATGACTGATCAGATCCTTCAGACTCCAAATTTTTTACCGATTCAATTAGCGATCGCACTTGTGATGTTCCTGCTGATGGAGAAAAGCTCAAGGGAAACTTACCTCGAACTAGCATTCGTAATCCCAGTGGTCCTAGGCTCGCCAAACCTTGGATATCTCGAAATGAGTTACCAACCACCTGCAAGCCAAACTTACGCTCATCAATCCAACCTCCCTCTTTGACTAAATCAATTAGGACTTTGCGGTGGCGGATTGGACGACTCTCTTGGTCATCAATGGCTTCAAGAATATGCTGTTTAATCTTACCAATTTGATCCATAGGAGCCACACCCATCGGGCAAACCGCATTACACATCATACAGCGGGTACAACCCCAGACTCCTTTTATTGCTTCGTTATATTTCTCCAAACGATTTTCTGTGGTATTATCACGAGAATCTACCACCAGACGCTGTGCTTTAGCCAAGGCATGAGGACCGACAAAATCTTGATTAACTTCTTTGGCATTACACTCAGAATAACAGGCACCACACATGATACAATTACCTGCCTGAGCCAAAAGCGATCGCTGTTCAGGACTCTGTAAAAATTCCCGTTCGGGAATCTTCCTAGCAGCAGTGCTGACGTAGGGATCAACAGCTTCTAAGTTATCCCAGAAGCTGCTCATCTCAACGACTAAATCCTTGATTATTGGCATATTACCCAGAGGTGCTATAGTAATCTCCGGAATTTTAGACTGATCTGGGAGCTGTTGCTTCCCCAATTCATTGCCCACATTTTCCTTACAGGCCAAAGCCGAACGACCATTGATTCGTATGCCACAGCTACCACAAATCGTGTTGCGACAATTTTTGCGAAAAGCTAAAGTACCATCTTGTTCCCACTTAATACGATTCAAGCATTCCAGAATCGTGTTTCCTTTCTCGACATCTAGCCTATAAGTCTGGAGTAGTGGAGCAGTGTTTTGAGTCTGTCGAATGATTTGAAAATCAACTTGCATAAAACTAAGCTCTTGAGTATTCCAACATATACAAGGATAATCGGTAAGGTTAAGGGATGATATGACCAACACGACTAGGGTTGAGGTAAGTAGTTACTCTTGATAATTAGGCCATACTTGTTTCACTACTCCCTAGGGAAGCAAGACCCCTCGCTAGTTGACTTCTGGTGTAAGAGTGCAATCCTATTGGTATGTTTCCTGGATTATTTTCATAGTTATCATATTACTGCCCCTATAGGGTTAGGCAGGGATTGTCTGATCTGTTAGTATTGAAATACGTAAAGATTTAAACAAATGATCCAAAATATCTTGTCAACTGAGATAGATTTAACGATATATTTTTAATAGAGCCAAAGTTTGGCTATTAATGATCTTGACCACTCTGAAGTTTAAAGGATATCTCGTGAGATTATGCCAGAGATTTCAACTACTCCCCTAACTGGTAAAGCATTACTTCAAAAAGTAAAAGAGCTATCACACTTGCCTCGCCGAGAGACAGCCAAGCGTTGCGGCTATTACACCATAACTAAAACTGACCAGACCCGCGTCAATTTAACAGATTTTTATGATGCGGTTTTAGCAGCCAAGGGTGTTCCCCTGGATCCAGAAGGCACAAAAGATGGTCGGGGGCGTGAACCGACTTATCGTGTGAGTGTCCATAAGAATGGTCAAATTGTTATTGGTTCAACCTACACTCAGTCCATGGGATTAGAGCCTGGTGATGAGTTTGAAATTAAACTAGGCTACAAGCATATCCATCTTAAGCAGGTGGATGGCGATTTTGAATCTGAAGAGGTATCTACTCACAAAGCAAAGAAAGCCACCTCTTAGTGCGTGTTCCCTAGCGCTTTTTCAAAGCGCGGGGTCGCACCGCAAAGAAGTAATCATTCTTACAGAAAATCCTGCGAGTTTGAAACCCCCGTCTCTAAGGGAGCGGGGATGAAAAACGACAGTGTGGGGCGAGCAACGCCTCCCCATGAAGATTCTTTGGGGACGTGAGCTTTGAAGAATTTATTGGCGACGTGATGGCTAAAGCCCCCGTGATTGATCCGGGGGATATAAGCTTGCTTGACGAATTTATTCGTCAATGGATATTGTTTTATTCTGTTGTCGGTAATTCCTAAACTAGCGCTGTCCTATATAATAGGAAGTCAGACAACCAACTTGCCTGAATATAAATAGACAACGTAAAAACCTGTTAAAAGCATGATACGTGCACCTCGGTTTCGTCTAACGATCTGGGAGTCTATGAAACGAATAAGGTAGATATTTTATTAAAGTTGATTGTCTGCCATTCTAAAAAAGGTACGGTGGGGTTTGAAGTTACCGTAAGTAGAGGGTCGCCTTTACAGGGGACTGGCTATGAGAAAAAGGGTCAAAACTTATTAACTAAGGCGACCCTCTACTAAGGTTTCGTTTCCGGCACACCAGAACCTGGAGCTTAAATCCAAACCCTGGGGCAGAGTTTGGCTCTACTTTGCTTTGTGAAAACCATTATAGGTGCGCTCTTACCATTAAGAATTAAATTCCCGTGGTTATTGTCGCACCTGTATAAACAAAAATCTTCTTTCTACTACCTGAGGAGTCGGTAAACCAGGCTATTATTAACCAGCCCGATTTACTCTGTCGTTAGGGAACTTGGCATAGGAAAAAAGCAGCCGCTTATGGTAGTGTAGTTGAGACCTTATAGTAATTTGATAGTAATTTGATAGCAATTTGCAAATCTCGCCAATGGCTATTCTTGATCAGGCAACTAATGGGTCGTTTGTGTCATTAATGACGTCAACTACTATTTTGAAGCTAGGAACTTTTTTCCTAGCTTGGGTAGTTTTGTGGCTGCCCTTAGCTCTCCCTATAGCTATGGTTTTAAAGTGGCGTCCAAATCAGCCTTTAGCACCAGGCCAAAAGTTACCACTACTCGCAGCACTTTACCTAATTGCTCCCCTAATTTTATGGGGAGCTTCTCAACTAGAGGGGGTGCCTTTCTCCGATTACGGATTGGAGTGGAAATTAAGCGTTTTAGGGTCTTTAGGATTGGGACTAGGAGTAGGTATTTTCAGCTTAATCATAGTATTTACTGGGCAATTATCACTAGGCTGGGTGCGCTGGAATTCTGAAAATTGGCAGCGTTTGCTACCGATATTACTGCCAGTGATGTTATTAGGTCTGTGGATTGGGCTTACAGAAGAGTTAGTCTTTCGTGGCTTCTTAGTGAATCAACTAAAGCAGGACTATTCTATCGGGGTAGGAGCAGCCATCTCTAGTGGGGTTTTTGCCCTATTACACCTAGTTTGGGAACAAAAAGATACTATCCCTCAGTTACCAGGATTATGGCTAATGGGAATGGTATTAGTCCTAGCCCGTTGGGTGGATGGAGGCAGTCTGGGTTTAGCATGGGGACTACATGCTGGTTGGATTTGGGGTTTAACTTGCTTGGACTCAGCTGAATTAATTGCTTACACAGGCAGTGGACCAATTTGGATAACGGGTTTGGCAGGAAAACCGTTAGCTGGGATAGTTGGTCTTCTTTGTTTATTGGAAGTTGGGGCTTTATTATTACTGATGTTGCCAAATCAGCTGGTCAACATTTGGTGACATCCCCTCAATTAACCTAGGGGAGCCCATGTATCCTCATAAGGGTAGGTTTTTAACAAAGACGTGAGGTGTGGGGTGTGGGGTGTGGGGTGTGGGGTGTGGGGGATAAGAAAATGTACTTAATTTGTCGTTGTCTTGATGCAGTCGCTCATGGGGGAAACCCCCTGTTCCCTTGCTGCATCGCTAAAAATCATCATTGTCTTGATGCAGTCGCTCATGGGGGAAACCCCCTGTTCCCTTGCTGCACCGCTTTTTCGTTGTTTTCCTTTTCTTCTCCCTCTGGGTCGCCCCATGTTTGACCCTAATGAAAAAAACCTACCCCTGTGAGGCCAATGTATCCCGGCGCTAACAAGATCGGATATAGCGCGGGTCTTATCGCTGCCCCAGACCCCCTCGATTAGATAAAAATTTAAGCTGTTTTAAATTGGCTTTAAACCTCTCAACAGACTCCTATATCCGGCAGGCTGTCTTAGCAACTAATGACCAAAAAAAATACCGCCAGCTCATGTTAAACCAGCGATTATCCTATTGAAACAAGAGGCAAATTAGTCACAACCATATCAGAGATTATGGTCGGATCTACCATTGACATCATCACGGGTTAAAACCGCGTGAATTATTAGGTGCGCTTAACCCATTAAGCATAAAATTCACTACGGGTTGCACCTGTAGCTAGCCCACAGCCAAAGGCATAAAACCCTATTGGCTTTAAGCCTTTCAAGGATTTTTTAGGTTTCAAAACCTTGTTATAATGGAAACCTATCACCAACTAAATCAGGGAATTATAGTTGGTGATAAATTACAGGTTCCTGTTAATCAGAGAAATCGGTCAACCTTACATGGAAGAACCAACTCCCACATAGGCACCATAGAAGAAAAGACCAACCACTACGAGGACACCAGTACCAGCGATAGTGGCAACTATCCATAAAGGAATTCTTCCCCCTCCAGACACAGCTTATACCTCCAATTTTAAATCAAGTTTTTTTTCTTACATGTAGTTAACGATAGAAGGCTTAATAACTAGTAATTTCGTTGAAAAGCCTCCCTCGTGGCTTAGATTTTGTGCAACTCCTATCAGGAGTAATCTTTGCCAGACTTCTTCCTGCTTCCGCGAACGGCAGGGATGCAGCTTCGGAACAGGGGAGCCAGTGCGGTCTTGGGGGTTCCCCCCATGAGCAACTGGCGTGGTTTCCCCCACTCGCGCTTTGCATCAAGACAATATTGTAAAGGCTTGTTGAGCTAGCAGCACTTTTCCCTTAACTTAACTACTAGTGACAGGGCTACGAAATAGCGTTCATTCGTAGGTGCCATAACCTAAACAACTTAGGAAAAATGTCTATCGCGGTGCATCTTAGCTAGGAAATTAGCGATTAACCGGAAATTACCAGGGAATTAACTAAGAGTCTTTTCCAGTTTACATCCGAGCCGTCTCCAAGATGGGGATTTAGGCGAATCTGTTAAATCAGTTAATTAAAGAAATAACTGGAAAACAGAATACCAAGCACAAAAATCAGTAATAGACCTAAGTAAAGAGACGTCCGATTGAGTTCAACCGGCTGTCTATTGGGATTGGAATTCCGCTCCATAATTGCTTCTCCTATCGTTGAATAAATTGCATGGCTGCGATCGCGCCTAAGAAAAAGACTGAAGGAACGGCTAGGGTATGAACCGCTAACCATCTAACCGTGAAAATCGGATACGAAACTGGTTGATTGGGATTACTGCTAGTCATGATTGTCTGCCTTTATCTAAAAAACCTTATGGAGCAAATTCTTCAACTTGCTGTTTAGCATTGTAGCGGTCGGAAACGATTGGTAGTTCCATCCGCTCTTGAGTAAAGTATTCATTAGGACGGGGTGTGCCAAACGCATCGTAAGCCAGACCAGTGCTCACAAAAAGCCAACCAGCGATAAATAGGGCTGGGATAGTAACACTGTGAATCACCCAGTAACGAACGCTGGTAATAATGTCACCAAACGGACGTTCTCCAGTTGTACCTGCCATCGTAGATTCCTCCTACCAACAACCGTTTAAAATTCCATAACTATAATAGTTCTAAGTGCCGTTTTTTTCTACATCTTCGATGTTGAAAGATAAAACGAAACTGACTGGCATCGATCATAGGGATTTCCAATCCTTAAGCTTCCTGGGTAGGCGGCTCATACTTGAGTAAAATCCCTTTCTGACCAATGACAAACCCCTGTTCTGGTGTTACAAAGACTATTTTGTAAAAATTCGAGGGAACATCCCTAAGATCCCGGTCTTTTTGCCAGGTTTCTCCACCATCAAAGCTACAAAGCAAATTACCACTGCCACCTGCTACCCAAATTTCATTGGGTGTGCGATAGGCTAAGTCAAGTAATCCCAAGCTGTTGGAAAAATCTGGATAAATTGGTTCTTCCCACTCTTCTAGGTTTTCGGGAGTGCTAAATTGTACCTGACCACCCCGGGCAAGAATCCACAGACGACCATCGGGGGTAAACCCCATATTCTGGAGACGCTTGGAACTGTAACGATTATGCTGTAACCAAGCACTCTGACCTGGATCCCAAGTGGAGTAAAAGTTCCCTCTAGCAGACACAGCAACGTAACTACCATCTTCAGAGCGGGAAATATTACGGGTGACTCCGACCGCTTGTGCTACCTGTGCCTTCCAGGTTTTACCAGCATCCTTAGTCTGATAAATTGCGCCAACATCAGTGGTCATCTCTGCTGAGTTGGGTCCGAGAGCCAGGATTCTGTTGGGTGAACCTGGTAACTTTTCACTTAAGAGAATGCGAGACCAAGATTCACCCCCATCATTAGTATGAAGCATGATCGAGGGTTGACCAACAATCCACCCCTCATCACCAGCAAAGCTTACAGAGGAGAAGCGATAATTTTCATCTCCTAGATCCAAGCCTTTCTGTTGCCATGTATTACCCCCATCCTTAGTCTCAAAAATTGTGGCATAGCTACCCACAATCCATCCATGACTAAGATCCCCGGTAAAGCCAAGGTCTTGCATGGTCGCTTCTGTAGGTAAGGAAATAACCGCCCAAGGATTATAGCTTATGGATGAAGGAAATTTGCAGCTGACACAAATTAATGCCACCGCCAGTAATATTAAAATTTGTTTCAGCGTTTTCATCAAATATCTCATTATTTCCAGAACTTTTTGAGTATGGCAGCGTTCTCCGTAGGTTTTCAGACCCCACCAAGGGCGATGGCTTCTAGATCTAAGCTTTGGTGATGCCAGCAGTTGCTCACGTTCACGCATACAAGCCAACTGCCCTGATTTCAGTTCAAACCGTAAAGGCTCAGAAAAAACAAAAAGCCTAATCCTAAAGCGGCAAAAATTAAAAGGTTCTTTTGTGCTGGTGTCATGCGGTTAACACCGAAGCCATAGGTAAGATTCTCCTGAAATCCAGACGGGGCATTAACAGCACCAATATTAATAAACTGAATTTTCGGAGCGCTGCACACTGGACAGCGCCAATCATCTGGCAAATCCTTATATAATGTCCCAGCTGGAACATTGCGATTACTATCTCCCTTGGTCGGATCGTAAACATAGCCACAAGCACGGCATTCATAGCTGCTGGGTGCCTGTTCAGCTAGGGTTTGCTCTGGGGCTCGTTCAGTCATCGCTCTGTAAGCTTAAGCAGCAAATCTTAATAACTATGTTAAAAAATATTATCACACACTAAGTGTCAGATTTTCTTAACTTTCGATTTAAGCTCAGGAGTTTCTCTGAGATGCCTGACCCGATTTTTGATGAACCCTTGAAAGAGTAGGGTCTTCTAGGGAGAGGGAGTACAATCAACTACGAGCAACCTTGAAGTCTATGGTAGTCATTGGCTTTTGAGAACCAACCACTGACCCCTGAGGACCGTTCAAAGGGGCAGACCACCTATAATAAAGTTTGTAAAGAAGTACTAACGCCAGTTTTTACCTGGCACTGACCAATTGTGTTTGTTCTTAGCGGTTACGAGTATCTCTTAGGCTTCATACTAGCTTGCAGCTTAGTTCCCCTACTAGCCCTGTCGGCTTCCAAGCTTTTGCGACCTAGCCATCGGGAGCCAGAGCGGCGCACCACCTATGAATCTGGTATGGAACCAGTGGGGGGTGCTTGGATTCAGTTCAACATTCGTTACTATATGTTCGCCCTGGTGTTCGTGATTTTCGATGTTGAAACTGTATTCCTCTATC
Source organism: Moorena sp. SIO4G3 (assembly GCF_010692305.1). NCBI lineage: Bacteria > Bacillati > Cyanobacteriota > Cyanophyceae > Coleofasciculales > Coleofasciculaceae > Moorena > Moorena sp. SIO4G3. Next base: position 11,817 of record NZ_JAAHIG010000137.1, read on the forward strand.
CCTGGGCTGTCGCCTTCAATCGCCTGGGATTACTGGCATTTGTGGAAGCCCTAATTTTTATTGCAATTCTTGTGGTTGCTCTGGTTTACGCTTGGCGCAAAGGAGCCTTGGAATGGTCATGAACTCTAATGTTAAAACGGATAGTGCTGCTATAGAACAGCAGCAAACAAACAAAATTCTTAACCCGATTGAGCGAACCCAAATCACTCAAGACCTATCGGAAAATGTAATCTTAACTACAGTAGACGACCTTTACAACTGGGCGCGGCTTTCCAGCCTCTGGCCGATGTTGTATGGTACCGCTTGTTGCTTCATTGAATTTGCGGCAATGATTGGGTCGCGGTTTGACTTTGACCGTTTTGGTTTAGTTCCTCGTTCTAGCCCCAGGCAAGCAGATTTAATTATCACAGCGGGTACCATCACCATGAAAATGGGACCAGCACTGGTTCGTCTTTATGAGCAGATGCCAGAGCCGAAGTACGTGATTGCCATGGGAGCTTGTACCATTACTGGCGGCATGTTTAGCGTTGATTCTCCAACAGCAGTCCGTGGTGTAGATAAATTGATTCCAGTGGATGTCTATATACCTGGGTGTCCCCCTCGTCCAGAAGCAATCATGGATGCTATTGTCAAGCTGCGCAAAAAGGTGGCTAACGAGTCGATTCAGGAGCGTGGTCAGCTCAAGCAAACTCACCGTTACTACAGCACCACTCACAACATGAAAGTGGTACCAGAGATTTTGACTGGTAAGTACCTGCAATCTGACGAGCGCTATACTCCCCCCAAAGAGTTGACCGAGGGGATGGGAATGGCAGTACCACCAGCACTCAAATCCTATCAAAAGCAGGAGGTAGAGCGTGGCTGAAGAGTCAAAACCCGTAGAGCAAACCACACAATCCTCTGAGATAGTTGAAGCGGGAAAAGTCTCGGGATGGCTCAAGGAAAACGGTTTTGAGCATGAGTTCATGGAGTTGGATCACCTAGGCGTTGAGGTACTCAAAGTTGAACCAGATGTCTTGCTTCCCATTGCTACTGCTCTGTATGCCTATGGGTTTAACTACCTCCAATGTCAAGGAGGCTATGATTTTGGTCCTGGGGCAGACTTGGTGAGCTTTTACCACTTGATTAAAGTGAGTGATAATACTGATCACCCTGAGGAAGTGCGTGTAAAAGTCTTCCTACCGCGAGATAATCCTAAGGTTCCCTCGGTGTACTGGATTTGGAAAGCTGCTGATTGGCAGGAGCGGGAAACCTACGATATGTTCGGTATAGTTTTTGAAGGGCACCCTAACCTGAAGCGGATTTTGATGCCAGAAGATTGGGTGGGTTGGCCTTTGCGGAAGGATTATATATCACCGGACTTCTATGAATTACAGGATGCTTATTGATTAGCTGTCCGGCAAAATTCATCCCACACCTATGCTGGGCATTAGGTGTGGGATGAATTTTGCACAGAGTATGTATGGAATTGCTATATTATATCTACTGATAAACAAAGCCGTTCACGAAGCGTGGCCAAAGGCCTTAAATGCTGGTTCGTCAGCTATTTACTAGGGAAAAAATCGAATTTTTGTATTGTTCCGGCACGGAGGGGAATCCCGGAGAGGAAACCTTAGAAGAGGATCGCCTTAATCATAAAGTTTTAACCAAAGGTGCGCTTTCCGCATTAAGAATTAAATTCGCCACGGGTCGCACCTCTTTTATGCATAGCCTGCTAACCATAAAGGCTCCACTCTTCTTGGGGTAACTTCTGACCGTGTCGTTAATAAAGCTTGGCGAACGCGCCCCGCGTGGTCAAAAGCCTTGTATCCGTTTGCGCAGCGTCGGCGAAAGTCGATACCGCTGGGTGTAGTTGGCAAGAAGCCTAAACTGACTCTTTGAGTTCAGTGTAGGAGTATGTCACTTATGGGTTTGTGATCTTTTCCGATACTTTTTAGCTACCAAAGTCTACCAAGATAGACTTTGGTCCGCCAAGGCAAGATGCTTTCACATCCAGGGGGTATCTCCGCGCTTCTCTGACGGAATATCCCGCGAGCGCCATAAAAATGTCAACAAAGTTGGTTCCACCGGGATAGAGAGCGCAACTATTAAACCCTTGGTTTTCGGCTTTAATTTAAGTTACATAATAATCCCTGTCGGTGTTACCCTAACTTAAGTATAACAAATAATAAGAGTTTTTGGTAGACTCTGCGACATTTTCTTTTGCTGTTCACTAACCTCCCTTCAGTATACCAAATAGTTTGAGATATTGCTAGACTATGTGACACTTTTTAGAAGTGTATACAAACCCTGATGCGATCGCAAACTCAACATCGCACTTTCCTCACTCCCTAAGAGGGCTGATGGGTTATAGTGAAATCAAGTTACTTAGGATTCTCGATGACCTGATCAGCTTTTAGCTTCCAGGAAAAAAAGCCCCAAATCTGCAAGCGTGATCGACCACCCATGGCCTACGGCCAACTGTGAGTGTGGGATAAATTTTGCACAAAGTCTTTCACACAAAACCGGCACGATGCCTTATATTATATTGACTGACAAGCAAGGTCGAAAATGCTGCTTGTTGGTTAAATGCTTCACGTATTTGGATGCATCAGTTACCTCAAATCTTTGCCGTTGCTCGTAACTTTGCTCTAAATATCTATCCTTCTGATTACTTTTCAAATATAGCTTAGGCACAAAGATGGTGCCAGTTTGGACTAGATAAACAAAGAGCGCATTTTCCACCATGAAATAGCCCTGGTTAGATATACTTATGCATTGGTTAAATGAGCTAGGTTTTTATTTTTGTCTGATCAGGTGCAAGAGCTGAGTATACTTAGATATTGCACCAAGTTAAAAATTTACCTGTCAAACTAGGGAACAGGGAACGGCGAACAGGTAAAAGTGATAATATTTGACTATTTAAGTACTGAAATTGATTGTTATCACTGCCGTTATTAAGTTTTTTGTAGTTGTGCAATATTTCATTATATAGTGTTTTGGTAATTCAATAAACACTATATAATTTGGAAAATCCCTTGTCAACAAGCACAATAAGCCATGGTTAATTAAGAAATATTACCGATTACCTAACAAGATAAAAGATTTGTTTATTCTAAATTGCTGTCCGCCTCAGCATAATAGTATATTAATCCAGGTGAATAAAATTAATGTACTGCTTGGATTTAAGAGATGGTTTATACATCAGACCAACCGCAACAAAGCTTAAGTACTCAAACAGCGCGTAATTTAGCGACGACGACTAAAACAGCGCCCCAAATGCGGGGGAAGACCCCACGTTTACTCCTCAAGCTTCTACCTTGGGTTGAGGTTTCAGGTGGTACTTACCGGGTGAACCGCCGAGATATCAGAGTTACAGAAGAGATGCCCACGAACGATGATGGGGAAAAGAACATTGAAATATTAAGTGGTCACGAAGGCGAACCCAGCGTCACCCAAACCTTTGTTGACTACGACGATGAACCTCGGGAGTATCCTTTGAGTATTGCCCAGACAATCTTGAAGGTTCATACCCGAGTCGGTGATCTCTACAGCAATGTCACGGATCAGGTGCGAGAGCAGTTGCGCCTCACCGTTGAAGGATTGATGGAACGTAAGGAAAAGGACATTATTAACCATGATGGTGATGGTGATCCCGACAAAGCCTATGGCTTACTCCATGCCGCAGATCCATCTATGCGCATCTCCACTCGTACTGGGCCACCCACACCGGATGACTTTGATGAACTATTGGCAAAGGTCTGGAAACAGCCAGCATTTTTCTTAGCTCACCCCCAAGCGATCGCTGCCTTTGGTCGAGAATGTACGCTCCGGGGTGTTCCTCCTGCAACCGTTCAACTATTTGGTTCACCCTATATCACCTGGCGAGGGGTTCCGGTAGTTCCGAGTAATAAGTTGAAGGTAAACGAGGGCAAAACCAATATTCTGCTGATGCGAGTTGGCGAAGCCGCCCAAGGGGTGGTGGGTCTACACAAAACTGGCGTGTCTGGAGAACAAGTGCCGGGGGTGTCCGTGCGCTTAATGGGTATCAATGACCAGGGGATTGCCACTTACCTGATTACTACCTATTTTTCCGTAGCCTGCCTTGTGCCCGACGCCCTGGGCGTTCTGGAGAACGTAGATATTACGACCTACCATAATTATGACTGAACAACAAGGTTTAAATCTTTCCCCATCGCCTCAGAACAGTCAACCCCTTGAAAGTTCTTTCGGAGGGGATCTATCCGATCCCCAAATGTTAGATCAAATATTGAATCAGCTCTTGGCCCAGCTACCCGAACCGCTAACCTCACCACAGGCAATGGCTGGCATGATACCACAGATGTTGACTGGACAGGGTTTAAGTCAACCCGTAGCGGCTGCTCAATCCCAATCCAGCAGCCAGAGTCCCAAGCAACCGGAGGCTCAACCCCAGCAGACCAATAGTGGGCAAAGTTCAGAGCAATTGCTGTCTGATGCCCAACAGCAGCTGTCCAGCCTACAGGGTCTAGGCCAAATCATAGACCCAATCATCTCTGAGGCTCAACCACTTATGTCTGGTCTGGAGAGCCTAGACCTATTGGGAGCTGAAGCTCAACAGCAGCTGTCCAGCGGGTCAACCCCAGACCAGATGGCTGGAACTAGTCAGCTATCTCCTGATTTCCAGGGAAAAACACCCACATCTGCCCCATTAACGCCAGTGCCTCAGGGGGATACCTCTGGCTCTGCCTCAATGCCTGAGATCTCCTCAGCACAAACCCCCAACTTGTCTCCGACTCAAACCAGTGAGGCAGCAACCAAAAGCACAACTGCACCCAGCACTGCTACCGAAGCCAATCGGCCAGGGCGTCAAGTACCCAGCCAATCTCCAAGCAGTGAAAATGGCATGACAGGGATGGGGGATCTCAGCCTCAGCGAGTTCCTACCCGACTCAGCCGAATTACAGCGTCTGTTTGAGCAAGGCATGGCAGCCGTTCTGCCAACCAAACCTGCTCTTCCAGCTTCCCCTCAATTTGGCTCAGACCAGATGGGAGCAGCAGGATCTACCAATACAGTATTGCAGAACCCTGAACAGGTAGGATCGGAGGTTGAACCAAAAGCTAAAACGGTGTTAAACCCCGAACAACCTGGTGCAGTAGGCCAACAATCCTCTCCTGATATCCAGGGTAAAACAGCGGCTTCTTCCCAATCTGCGTCTTTATTTGATGGAAGTTCCCCCGATTTTTACTTTTTGCCGAATCTGTCTCCAACCATGAGCTCTGATGCTTCTACGCTACCGGATGGGTCAGCAGCAGGTAACAACATGGTGGGTCCCGAACAAATTGGAAGGGCAATAGAAACCCAAAGCCGTGAGCTACAAGGTCAAGGGGAAGGGGAAATCCAAAACCTCAAACAACTTGGGGGACGGAGCACCAGCGAGGCTCTACCCCAGCTTGAGATGCTACCCGGTGCCGAGTTCCTGACCATTTTAGAAGAAGGGGTTGGTCGCATTCCTCTGAGTGAAGCAGATCTGCATCAGTCTCTAACCGAACCTCCAGCAGCGGTGCCCCTGCCCCCTGGAAGCACACCTAAGTTTTACTTTTTGCCAGACTCAAAACCGGCGGAGTCAAGCTCATCAAAGCCTTCCACTGATCAGCAAACCTCGCAACTGCCCCAGGATGGCTTTGATGTGGAAGCGGTAAGGCGAGACTTCCCAATTCTGCACCAGCAGGTTCATGGCAAGCCACTGATCTGGATGGATAATGCGGCCACCAGTCAAAAACCCCAGAGCGTGATCGATACTCTATCCCAGTTCTACGAGCAGGATAATTCCAATGTACACCGAGGGGCTCATACCCTAGCGGCGCGCTCTACCAATGCCTACGAAGACGCTCGGGAGAAAATTCAACGGTTTCTGGGCGCAAGTTTAGCCAAGGAAATTGTCTTTGTACGGGGTACGACCGAAGGGATTAATCTGGTGGCGCAAACCTATGGTCGCAAGCATGTTAAAGCTGGGGATGAGATTTTGCTCACTACTTTAGAGCACCACTCTAACATTGTGCCCTGGCAGATGCTAGCCCAAGAGAAAGGAGCTGTGTTAAAGGTTGCTCCTATTAGTGATCAAGGGGAAATCCTACTGGAGGAATATCAAAAACTGCTCAGCGATCGCACCCGTATCGTTGCCCTGAGTCATGTTTCCAATGTGTTGGGAACAGTGCTGCCCATCAAAACTATGGCAGCTATGGCTCATCGCCATGGTGCTACGGTGGTGGTCGATGGGGCTCAATCGGTTCCCCATTTCCGAACCAATGTTCAAGACCTCGGGGCTGACTTTTATGTTTTCTCCGGTCACAAGCTCTTTGGCCCCACTGGTATTGGTGCTCTCTATGGCAAGGCAGCTTTACTCAAAGAGATGCCCCCCTGGCAAGGTGGTGGCAACATGATTGAGTCTGTTTCCTTTGAAAAAACCACCTTTAACGACATTCCAGCTAAATTTGAAGCAGGTACCGGTAACCTGGCGGCAGCCGTAGGTTTAGGGGCAGCCATTGACTATCTCAATCAAATTGGTTTTGAAGCAGCGGCTAAACATGAAGAAGCATTGATGGCCTATGCCACAGCGGCAATGGCAGCTATTCCAGGATTGCGCCAGATTGGTACAGCGCCGGGTAAGGTCAGTACGTTGTCCTTTACCCTGAAGAATATTTCTTCACAGGATATCGGGAAATTCTTGGATAGTGAAGGCATTGCCGTACGTGCTGGACATCATTGCGCCCAACCCACCCTGAAACGGTTTGGGTTGACTAGCACTGTGCGCCCCTCCTTAGCTTTTTACAATACCTTTGGAGAAGTAGATAAGCTGATCGCAGCAATTAAAAAAGCAAAACACCAGTTATCTTAAGCTGTTGCGTATTTAACTTGTATGTTTCGGATGGGCATCTCGCCCATCCCACAAGAAACTGATGATTGTTGTTTATACAAATTAGATGCGTTGCGAGCTTAAAACTCAATATAAAAACCCTAATCGTTTAAGAGAACCCATCCCATGGTTTACACATCGGAGCAGCCACAACAGAGTTTAAGTGTTCGGGCCGCCAAGAAACTAGCCTGCACCATGAAATCCCCGCTGCAAATGCGGGCCATTTCACCACGCTGGTTGCTCCAGCTATTGCCTTGGGTTGAAGTGTCAGGGGGGACTTACCGTGTCAACCGACGGGATGTCAGGATTTTAGAGGGTTTTGCCGCAAACGATGACGGAGAAAAGAACATTGACATCTTAAGTTGTCACGAAGGGGAACCCACCCTCACCCAAACCTTTGTTGACTATGACGATGATCCGCCGGAATATCCCTTAAGGGTGGCTCAAACGATTGTGCGGGTGCATACCCGGGTCAGTGACCTCTACAGCAATGCCAGAGATCAGTTGCAAGAGCAGTTGCGCTTGACTATTGAAGGGCTAAGGGAGCGCAAGGAATGGGAAATTGTCAATAACGATGGCAATGGTGATCCAGACCGAGCCTTTGGGTTACTCCACAGGGCGGATCCTTCCATGCGACTCTCAACACGCACAGGTCCCCCCACCCCGGATGATTTCGATGAACTCCTGGCTAAGGTGTGGAAACAACCTGCTTTTTTCTTGGCTCACCCCAAGGCGATCGCTGCCTTTGGTCGGGAATGCACTCGTCGTGGGGTTCCCCCAGCCACAGTTAACCTGTTTGGATCGCCCTTTATCACCTGGCGTGGAGTTCCCATTATTGCCAGTAACAAACTTGCCGTGGATGCCAAAGGCAAATCCAATATTCTGCTGATGCGCGTGGGTGAAGCGCAGCAAGGGGTGGTAGGGCTGCGTAAAACAGGTTTGATTGGTGAACATGAAGAGATTCCAGGTGTGTCTGTGCGGTTGATGGGCATTGATCACAAAGCGATCGCCTCCTACCTCGTCACCCTTTACTTTTCTGCCGCCGTGCTGGTTCCCGATGCTTTGGGGGTACTAGAAAATGTAGATATTGGTTGCTACTATGATTAGGTGTTAGGTGTTAGGGAAAGTCCCTTGTGTTCTGCAACGTTTTCTGATATTATTATTATTTTACAATTGGATAGATGGCTACCAACTTAAGGTGGGAAGCTTTATATAGCAAGGGCTTCAGCTTTTGGACAATTGAGCTATGCTTGGTCGGAATTTTGTCCCGGTTTACTTTGGTAGCAGGATAGATGTGCGCCTATAGATGACCGAAGACCCTGAGGGCGCAACGCCCCACCGATTCTATCCATGGGGTTAGCCCTTTAAAGTTACCGTAAGAATAGTGGAGCCTTAATCAATAAGTTTTTACCCTTTTCTGCATAGCCTGCCAACCATAAAGGCTCCACTATTCTAAGGTTTCGTCTTCTGAGGGAATTTATTCCCTAACTGCTCGGTAACTTTCGTCCTAGAATATCGACTATAATAGCAAGTAATGCATTAATACCAAGGAGGTGATTTTAAGTGTTGGTTATGGAGTTCAAGGCTGTCCTCAAAGAGCCTCAAAAGTTGGCAATAAATGAAGCCATTAGAACGGCTCGTTTTATCCGTAACAAGGTACTTCGGTACTGGATGGACAATCGTGGAACAGGAAAGAAAGAACTCTATCGATACAACACTCAATTAAGGGAAGAGTTTGAGTTTGTAAAAAACCTGAATAGTCATGCATGTCAAGCTTCGGTTGGTGCGATTCGTTAGCTAGAAACTATACCCTACCAAGGGTAATAGGGGATTAGCTGCTTGAGTTCAGAACTCAAGACAACTTGACA
>NZ_JAAHIG010000138.1:0-20382 GCF_010692305.1 Moorena sp. SIO4G3
GTTCTACCATTGATCACTGGCAAGATGCCAGTTCTACCATTGATCACTGGCAAGATGCCAGTTCTACCATTGATCACTGGCAAGATGCCAGTTCTACCATTGATCACTGGCAAGATGCCAGTTCTACCATTGATCACTGGCAAGATGCCAGTTCTACAGGATCAGTGCCAGTTCTACATCAGTTAAACCCAACCATAGTGATGCCACAAACAAGTCAAGAAGAACAGCAATCAAACCTTATTATCAACCACCATTGGCGAGAAATTCAGTACTTTCCTGAAGACTTGGGAAATGGTATCACCTTGGACATGGTTGCCATCCCCAGTGGCACTTTCGTTATGGGTTCCCCAGAAACTGAAGAGGGGCATAGTAATGATGAAAGTCCCCAGCATCTAGTCACCCTTAAATCCTTCTTCATGGGCAAATATCCAGTTACCCAAGCCCAATGGCAAGCTGTCGCCGCCCTACCCCAAGTCAAAACAGAACTTGAACCCGATCCATCCCGTTTTAAAGGGGAAGACCTACCTGTAGAGCAAGTCTCGTGGTATGATGCAGTGGAGTTTTGTGAGCGGCTGTCCCAGTATACGAAACGCCCTTATCGCTTGCCCAGCGAAGCTGAGTGGGAGTACGCCTGTAGAGCCGGAACAACCACCCCGTTTCATTTTGGAGAGACGATTACGACAGAGTATGCTAATTACCGTGGAACAGATGATGAACAGGGTCGTTGGAAAGGGTCTTATGGTAATGGGCCATTAGGGATTTATCCTAGACAAACCACCCCAGTGGGGAGTTTTGGGGTAGGCAATGACTTTGGACTCTACGATATGCATGGGAATGTTTGGGAGTGGTGTGCAGACCATTGGCATGATAACTATGAAGATGCGCCTAAGGATGGTAGTGCGTGGCTAGACGATAACCATAATGATAATTATAATGAAAATAAGCGGCTATTGCGGGGTAGTTCCTGGAACTACAACCCTGTAAGCTGCCGTTCTGGGTCTCGCTTCAACTGTTATCCGGCTCTCAGGCGCGACGTCGGCAATATTGGTTTTCGGGTGGTGTGTGGGTGTGCGTGGACTCCGTAACTCTTTACCCTTTTGCCCTTTTGCCCTTTACCCTTTACCCTCTTCCCTCTTCCCCCTGTAGAACTGGCATCTTGCCAGTGGCTCCGGAATATTCCCTGTGTAGAACTGGCATCTTGCCAGTGGCCGGAATTTAAAATGGGTAGAACTGGCATCAAGCCGCGTGACAACTACCCAGAACCTTGCCTATAGTTAAGCTGTTGAATAATATAACTAACTATACCAGAGTAATGTCTGACAACGATAACAGCGCCATTGGATTATCTGAATTTATCCAACAGGTTAAACAAGATCTGCTCTCCGTAGCACCAGGTCAGGAAAAAGATGCTCCCTTGTTGTGTGTTGAATCTGTGGAACTGGAACTACAAGTTAGTGTCAAGCGAACTCCAAAAGCAGGTGCAAAGGGAAATATCAAAATTAACGTGTTAGGAACTGGGGGCGAGGTCGGAGGGGAACTGGGTGGCGACTTAGGACGGGATGAAATTCATAAAGTCAAAGTCAAATTATCTCCCCTCTTCGATAAGGAGCGTCTGCTGGAATTTTACCAGACCCTTCATGGAGACAAGGTGCCAACGACGGTCAATAATTGTTTAAGGGCACTCCTTAAAGGCAATGAAGAAAGCAATCTGAATGATGACTTGGGTGACTAACAGCATTCCCGATTCCCGATTCCCGATTCCCGATTCCCGATTCCCGATTCTCGACTCCCAACTCCCTATTCCCCATTCCCCACACATATCCTCTTCGCCACATGGAAACCAACCAAATAAGCTGTCATCTGCGTACTAATCCGGGGCAAGGGCACAGCAGAAAGGTCAGCCACATACACATTAGCTGACCCGTATACTTTCCCAGTATCTATTGCATTGTCGAGTCCTTTATCAATCGCCTTGCCGAATAAGCATCCCCCGGACAAGTGCTGCTCCGACAGTAAAAACCTGCGACTGTAAACATCAACATACTCCTCAATCTGGTTCTCTTCGTAGGGCATCTTAGTTACCAGTCGCAAGAACCACTTAACTAACCAATGTGGCTGTTCTCCCAAGCCATTCAACAGTGCCATGTGCTTGGCAATCTCACTGTTGGCTACCACTTTATCCTGATTGAAATCGGATTGTTCTTCTTCTCCAAAGAAATCTAATTCAATCCGAGAGTCCTCCCTTGAATAGCAACCCTCTTTAGCAGCATTAAACTTAATCGCCGCAGTAATCAAGCTTGGGTCATCATGCCATGGTTTGCCTTGAACTAGGTTATAAATTCCCCATAACAGGTTAATGATCAAATTGACTCCCTGAAGAAACACCCTGATCACGTTCTTGATGATATTAAACAACCAAGGTAACCTGATCACGAACTTCTTGAGCCAGTTTGGGAACAGAAACGCCAGATAAAGGTGGGCAATCATAAACCACAGCCTCTCAAAATTACCAGAAAAGAAATCGAAGCAGCAAACCGTTTGCTGTCCCGGTTGTTCTGGTTCTGGTTGCCATACCGTTGTCCCAAACACAGGGATGTACACATCCCGAGCGGTAACATCGATGCTCTTGTCCACGACATAGATACCCAGGGGCATGACAATATGGTCATTAACATGCTCCCCGATCTGATCGTTTCCCAATTCTTCGCGGTGAGACCAGAGCAGCCTTGGCGTGGCACCCCCTGCGCACATAATCACCTTTCCACCATCCGGATTCAAAGACAAGCGCTCAGTCATCCCCGTGTCCAGGTACTTAACATGCACCCCCACGCACCGTGGTTTTTGCCCTTGCTCCTTAGAAAACTCAAGTCTCTCAACCCTACACCTAGTCTTGATCTCCACGCCCTGGCCAAACCAATCGACAATGGATACTCCGCTGTGGGTTCGCTGCCCAAATGAGTTGAACTGGGTTGGAAAAAGGTGCAACAGGCCGGTATCGGTGACCTCCAAATTAGGAATATTGTCGATAGCGTCTGTACTCACCACAAAACCAACCTTCTCAGCCGCCTGGAGTACTTGTTTAGTCACAGGTGAGGGATCGGTTACCGGGTTTGGTCTAGCAAACTTCTGATTCAACTCTGCCTTCAGGCTGTCCCAATAGGCTGCCGTTTGACCAATATGTGTCGCGAGCCACTCCGACGACTCATGCATCATGGTATAGTTAATCGAGCCGCCACCACCCATAGTGCAGGCCCGCCCGGATATAATCGGAATACCCTTGGGGGTCAGGGCATTGTGAAGCTTGAATACCTTTTCCTCTGCGTAGGACTTAGTCCAGTTGTTCTGGTGGGTAATGTCGCTGGTAGTGAAGAAATCATCTCCCTCCTCCAGCACTAACACCCGCTTCCGGATAGACCTGTCATTACCAGCTTCTAGGTAATAGCTCAGAAACCCACAGGCTCCATTACCAGAGCCAACCACGATCGTATCGTACATTATCGGAATGGTTGTTTAAGCAAATCACTCTATTCTATCAAATAGGGAACAGGGAACAGGGAACAGGGAACAGGGAACAGGGAAAGAATGTGGGGAGATGGGGAGATGAAATTATTGATAACTGTAATAAGCTGGTCTTCATTTAAATTTGATGGTTCTGACAGCTGGGGAGCTGGGGAGCTGGGGAGCTGGGGAGCTGGGGAGAGGGTTTGACGGTTTTTTTATAACTGAATAATACCCAATTTAAATGCGCAACAGCTTATGGCGTTTTCCATACTTATGAGGTGCATTCCACATAGTTACCCCGACTCCCTACTCCCTACTCCCTATTCCCTGTTCCCTATTCCCTTTGCTAAATAACATCACAAAGATAAATTAGTCTAAATCTTTACCATAACTTTAACTCAAATTAGTCAAACAAACAGAACGTATACACAAAAACAACCTGTTTATCAACCTAAGCATTGGAGAATCATGATAATAAAAACTATTAATTAATTGAGTTATCGTCATGAAGTCAGGGTCAATGCAAAGAACTCAAGCCTATCAAAATGTTATGGAAATCCTCGTTGAAGAAGAAATCGAGCGACGACTACAGCAACTTTCCCCCGAGATAGCTAAAAGTATTAATCCGATCGAAGTAGCGACCTATGCTCTCAATCGCCTCCCACCCTTGTATGCTTCCAGTGAAAAAGGTTGGAAGTACCAAAAGCAACGAGGGATGAAGGAGTTAGCTAAGCAAATTAGTATAGTGGTGAGTCGGTCAATCAGTGCTGTTCAAAAGGATCCGATTCGACTGGCAACTCCTTTATTTGATTCTAAAGATCCAGCATCTCAGCAAGCCTTAAAGCGACTTAAAAAATTGCTATTACAGGAAAACCTATCATGGTGGGAACTTCCTCGGGTTGTTGAGCAAGCTCTAATTAAAGCGTGGCATGGAGAGATTAGCTGGAAGCATCATGAGCAGTTTTTTGTACAAGTTGCAGAGACTAAAATACCTGTGAAATCTGGAGGGGCGTGGGGTATGGATAGGTATGGTCGGTGGTAATTCCTGAGCAGAAAACCTGATTTTAGGGAGTCGGGAGTCGGGAGTCGGGAGTCGGGAGTCGGGAGTCGGGAGTCGGGAATAGCACTGCATCGCTATTCCTTCTGCCCTAACATCCACAACTTGTGTACCTCTCAAGAGGTACACAAGATTTTTTCCCTATTGCCTATTGCTAGCATGCCTATTGCCTACTCCCTACTCCCTACTCCCTACTCCCTAATTAGTAAAAGGGATTGATCAAGACTTCTGAACCGCTGCCAGTAACCGCTTCTTTTGAATGTCAGAAAAGAGTTCTTCGTAACGGTTGAGAGCTTGATCGAAGGAATAATATTGAAGAGCATGTTGTCTACTTCTGTTGCCCAGTAATGTAACTGTTGCGGGATCGTTATACAACTCTAAGATTGTTGCTGCTAGAGTTTCTGGATCCTCTGGGGGAACAACAATGCCACCACCGCTTTTTTTGACAGCTCTGGCAGCGGTACCATTCGCAGGAACAGAAGCTAGGATGGGGCGACCACTAGCTAGCAGTACTTGGATTTTGGAGGGCATATTAAACGAAATTACATTCTGCTTTTGTATCACCAACCCCACATCCGCTGCTGCTAGCATTTCCGGTAGTTTTTCCCGAGGTTGAAATGGTAGTAGCTTAACATTATTGGCCTTCCAATTCCTACAGCACTGCTTTAGTCGGCCTAAGGCTTTCTCTTCTCCGACGATCACAATCACAATATCTCGAATGTGATTTACCCTAGATGCTGCCTTAATCAGAGTTTCTAAACCTTGAGTGAGGGCAATATTACCAGAGTAGAGTATAACGAACTTACCATTAAGGTTATGGGCAGTGCGAAAGGAGTTGTTTTCTTTTGGTAAAGGACGGATGAAATTAACATCAACCCAATTGGGAATCTTGACAATTTTAGAGCTGGGCACACCTTTGCTGCGCAAGTTATCGGTAAAGCCATCAGCAATAACACTGATTTTGGTGACTGTGCGGTAAGCAAACCTTTCTACAACCTCTAATGCACGGATTAGAGGTTGGTTACTCAGTAAGCCTACTTTAATCGCAGCTTCTGGCAAAATGTCTTGGAGATTTAGAATTACTGGCGTTCGGTGTATCCACCCCAAAATCGCAGCTGGTAGGGAAACTAGCAGTGGTGGACTAGTTAAAATAATAATATCAGGGCGAGGATAAATCAGAGCCTTGAGGAAGCTGGTAGCAACAAAGCTGCCCTCTAGCAATAATCGGTCGATCAAATTTGGTTTTGGGCGAATCCGCACATAACAGCGATCTACAATCACACCGTTAATGTGTTCGGTAAGATACAATTTCCGTCGATATCCCTCATAAATTTGACGTTGAGGATAGTTGGGCATCGCAGTAATGACCCGAACATCATGCCCTCTTTTGACCAACCCTTCTGCTAGTTCAGTCATCAAGGGGGCAATCCCAATTGGCTCTGGATGATAGTTGTAAGAATATATTAGGATTCGCATAATCTCTAGTAGATGTTGCTAGCCGGGTGTAGACTCACCAAATTTGTTTATTGATGATTTATTGGCTTTAGCACTGAGAACTCAAGACCATTGTCAAGTCAGGTGGGTTGTGCACAATGCCCAATCAGGGATTTTAAGCCTATAACTATTTATTCGGCTTCAATTCCATATTTTACGCCTGGATGACAGTTTTTGTAACAAAAATTAACATAATCTACCTTGATAAAATATTAAAATTGTGCATTTCTAAAGGGTTTGAAAGAGCTACAGCAAGAATCTTTATGCCAATTATGATTATGGCTACAACTAATAAATCCTCCCTTTTGCTAATTACCAATGAGTAATTAGTAATTAGTAATTACTCATTGGTAATGGTCGTATGATTAGCAAACTATGACGACTAGTTTGTGATATCAACTGATAATTGAATTTACCAATAATTCTATTATTATCCAAAAAAACACTATTTTTCATGGGTGCAATCCCGCAATTGAGTGTAAACTAGTTTTTTTTTGTTTCAGAATTTTTACGGATGTCAGAGGAATTAAATATTAATTAAAAGTCATGATCAAATTGCGAAAGTCGATTTATAAAAAAAATAAGTAATATCCTTTTAAAGCTGCGTCGAATTGTATAGAGTTTTTCATAGCTATAAGGTAGACATAATTTTTTATAGCACTACCCATTCAGATGTTTGACATTGTCAGCCATGCCGCGAGTGGGGGAAACCACGGCAGTCGCTCATGGTTTGAAGTTACCGTAAGATAGTGGAGCCTTATTAAAAAATATTTAACCCTTTTCTGCATAACCTGCTAACTATAAAGGCTCCACAATAAACAGGTTTCGTCTCCGGGGGGAACCCCCAAGACCGCGCTGCCTCCCCAAGACCGCGCTGCATCGCTTCTAAACTCCGAAACTTAGTCCTAGCTTATTTTTGACTTCTGACTTATAACTTCTGACGCTAAGCGTAGCGCTATAACTATGCCCAGATCCGCTGTTCCCTATGCCCAGATCCGCTGCTCCCTATTCCCGTTTTCCCATTCCCTATTCCCTATTCCCCATTTTGCAAAGTATTGACTACAATTTTCTAGGATGGCTTTGGCAGGTGTTTCAGCTTTGGACTTCGTCTACAAAGCAGGGAGTACACCTTGGCAGAACGTTGTGACCAGTTGCTCAAGACCAGAAGGGGGTAGTGGTTTTATGCCTAGAGTGGGATATTGTTACTGGTTACCTATTTGACCAAGCCATGGGGCACTTGGGAAATCTTTGTTAAGTGCGCTTTCCGGATTAGGTGCGCTTTCCGCGTTAAGAATTAAATTCGGTCTTTGCGCGCTTTCCAATGGCTAGGGAACCCGGCCTTGGGTCGCGGCTTATCGGCAAAGCCGACCCGGGGCGCGAACGGGCGCGCACCTGTAGATAGCTCTGGTAAGGTTTCCCCTAGATAGTCTCGCTAAATAAGCAGCATACATCATTCAAGGAGAAAACGATGACTATGTCTCGTGTAAAGGCAATTTTAGCGACCATGTTACTCAGCATAGTATTGCTGGTAACATCCTGCGCTCAAAAAGCGCCCTCTCGTTTTGACCAGGCACAACAGGCCAGCAGCCAGGCTAGAAGTGGTCAGGCTGTTACCAAGAATGCCACTCAAGGGTCTCAATTCAACAAGTTTTTCCCACCATCAGGCGGCGGTTATCAACGAGTCTATACCCAGGAGAAAAAAGGCTTTGCTCAAGCCAAGTTGAAGAAAGATGGCACTGAGGTGGCAGTTCTCTCAATTTCTGATACCAGCAGCACTCCTACCACTGCTGCCAAATATCAGCAAAGTGGTCAAACCATTGCTGGTTATCCAGCCCGGGAAATTGGTTCAACTCAAACCGCTATTTTGGTCGGTAAGCGCTACCAGGTAAAGATCCAATCCCGAGATAAGTCGTTTACCGCTAGCGATCGCAAAGCCTGGTTAGCAAAATTTAACCTCAGTGGTCTTTCCCGACTTTAGGAAATAAATGCTACAAGAAAAAAGGTGAATGGGGAATAACCATCCTCAATCACAAGAATCATAAGAATCACAAGTAAGTAGGTCATTAGTCATCAGTCATTAGTTATCAGTAACTACCATCAGTAGCTACGATCAGACTCGGTGTTGGTCACTCAGGACTAATAACCAAGGACTAATGACCAAGGACTAATGACTCGAAAGTATCAGATTGTAAAGGAGTCTGAGTGTGAGCAAAGCAATTTATGAAATCGTTGATGATCTGCCAACTAAGAACCTGACCATCTCGGCGCTGAAGTCTCTAGACTTTGTTGTGCCTGGAGAGTGGGAAAATTTAGTGGGATTTGAAAATACCATTCGTGCCATCACTGGTGAAGAAGACGAAGAGGTAATTCAGGAAATTGGCGATCGCGCCGTCTATCTGTTCAATGACCGCTCCCAGGGCTACCAAAGAGCGCTGTGGATTTACCAAACCATTGATAGCACTGGTACGGCGTTGGGGGCAGCAGCTTTAGCGAACAAGGTTGGTGAAAAAATTCCCTTGTTGGGTTTCTTGAACAGCTTGACTCCGAAAGCTGACAAAGCCCAAACCATTGATCTGTCGATCAAAGTGGTAGGGGAATTGATCGGGTTTTGCCAAATTAATGGTCTGCCTGGAGATAGCATTGGTGACTTTGTAGCTGCCTTAGCTGACTATGGTGGCGCATCTATAATGCGTATGGCAGCACTGGTTTGTTTTGATGGCCTGATTCCCCTTGGTCCTGACTTTATCATGGGAGTACAGTCAACTCTAGAGCGTCTAACTCCCAACGAGTTGGAACACAGTGGCAGTTTCAAAGGTATTCAGGATGCGATTCCTGGGGATGATTCCCAGAGCAAGCTCAGCTTTATTGGTCAAAGCTTTGAATCGGTGAAGGGATGGATGAGTGATTTCGTTACTGACCGAGGTGTGACCCCAGAACAAATCGCTAATAATTTGCAAAGTTTTATTGAGTTTTCTGATGACAAGTTAGACTATCTCGCCGCTTTTCTGGATATGTCTACTAACTATTACGAACACACTGGCATTCAAAGTCTGGCGCGTAGCTTAATTGAACGCGCCGCAGCGGAAATCTAGCACCATTTACGCATTAGTAGGCAATTACGTTGGTCAGACAGACGTTGGTAAGAAACTTCGTCTGTCAGCTGATTCATAAACATCAACCCTCTACCTCCTTCTTTTTCTAAAGGGTCATAGTCCTCTTGGTAGAGGGATTCCAGCTTGGATTGGAAATCAAAGGGGTGTCCATAGTCCCAAAGCCGCATTTCTAATCCGTCAGTAAATAACTTTAGCTCCAGCTCTATTACTGTAGTGTTAGGTAAATGTCGATGAGCATGGCGTACTACATTAGTAAAGCCTTCCACCAAAGCAATTTGACACTGTTGCCAAAATTCCTGAGGCAGTGGGTCAGAAGTGAATTCTTCAAACCACTGTAATACATCTTTAACTTCACTCAAGTCTGTTTGGACCATTAGACGAGATGCTCGAAGCGGTTTGCCATTGCACATCAACCGACTGAGTTTCCAGGTTTTATTAATAAGCACCACTATTTTGTAAGAGAAAAACAACAATGACTCTTCTGCTACACGGAGGTTCCGATGATCTAGTCGATGCAGATCGGTCTAGTGGGAACCACTATATTAGCCTAAATTGATCGAGTTTGATGGTACTTTTAAAAATTCTGGTGTTTACACGGTCTATGGCATTAGACTTCGCCGCAGTTTACGGGAACTGCGGACAAGGTAACTTCGGATCAGCGGACAATAATTGAGAAAGACAAGATCAGACAAATACTTTGCCAAGAGGTCTATTGTCATCTATTCGTGAACATTTAGTTTTCGGTTCCAAGGTAAGCTAGGCTGGCATTTGATCAACTACCATCACCTTCGCCACTAGGGGCGAAAGTGCGGGGTCCAAACTCATCTAACCATAAAACTACATTCCATCTTTACGAAGCACTACCAGGATAGTTTTGAAGATAAGTCTGATATCATGGGCTAAGCTCCAGTGATGTTGGTATTTTAAGTCCATTTGAATGATATCTTCAAAACTACGGATTTTTGAGCGTCCATTAACCTGCCACTCACCAGTGATACCCGGTTTTACGTTTAAACGTTGCCACTCCGGAACCTCATATATTTCTACTTCATTGACTGTTGGTGGTCTTGTCCCTACTAAACTCATCTCTCCTTTGAGAACATTCCAGAACTGAGGCAGTTCATCTAAGCTGGTTTTCCGTAAAAAATGACCCACTCTGGTGATTCTGGGGTCATTTTCATTTTTAAAAACTTTGCCATCAGCTTGATTTTTAACTTTCTTTTTTAGCTGTTCAGCGTTAGCACACATGGAGCGAAATTTCCAGATCCGAAACCGCTTTCCCATCCAACCACAACGGATTTGAGCAAAAAAAATCGGACCAGGGCTATCTAGCTTAATAGCAAGGGCAAGAGGAATAAACAAAACAGCAGTAATGCCCAAACCCACGATTGCACCGACAATATCGATTAATCGCTTCACCGGAGATCTAACTGAGGGATGGGTTGTTGGTAAGTGATTTACTGATTTGTTGGTGTTTCGTGTGGTATTATTATCTGATGCTTCTATAGCTAACCTTTGGTCTAGTCCGGTCATGACCAATACAGACATGACTTGGGGAGTGACATTTTTTAGCAACGTTTTAACCCCTTGTTCTAGGGCGCTTTTGTGATTACTCACTAATGCACCGATACCACTGCTATCGATAAAAGTAGTCTGGTGAAAATCAAAGATGATTGTTTCAGGTAGAGGAATTTTTTGGAGAAGCTGCTGAAATAGTTGCTTAAACTCCACAGCTTCTAGTACACTTACACGAGTAGGTAATTCCACCACGGGAGCATCTTGTGAAAAGATTACCTGGAAATTGTGGTTCTTGACTGAATCAACCATCATAAAAGAAAAACCGCTAGATTCTAACCTATAGTCTTGACCATTATTTTGTCCTAGAACGTTACGATTCGGCAAAAATTTAGTCAAATATCATGAAATCTTTGAAAATGTGAACATGCCCTGTGGTACTCAACCAACTGCCCGCCTAATCGAAGTTTTTTCTGCTATTCAAGGGGAAGGGCTAAATGTTGGCACTCGTCAGATCTTTATCCGGTTTGCCCTATGTGATCTAAGATGTCATTTCTGCGACAGTTTCCATACCTGGGCTGTGCCTCCTCAATGTCAGGTGGAACAGACTCCCGGTAAGCGTGATTTTGAAACTTATCCAAATCCAGTCCCCTTGCGATCGCTACTGAAATGGGTTGACAGACAAAATAAACATCGATTGCACGATAGCATTAGCCTGACTGGGGGTGAACCTTTACTTCATACTCCGTTTCTGGTGGAATTTCTGCCTGAGCTACGACAGTTAACTGGATTGCCCATTTACCTAGAAACTGGCGGTCATCGTCCTGAAGAGATGGCAAGGGTTTTGCCCTATTTGGATTCAGTGGGTATGGATATCAAGTTGCCCAGTGTGAGTGGAGAGAACAGATGGGCTGCTCACAGGGAATTTCTGAAGGTGTGCCACAACTCATCTGTCGAGGTATTTGTCAAGTTAATTATTGATTACCACACTGACCCCACGGACTTAGAACAATCTGCCGATTTAGTAGCAGCGCTTAGCCCGGAAATTCCAGTATTTCTGCAACCAGTGACTCCGGTGGAGGGCTCTGGGCAACCCATAGTTACTCCTACTCCGGAGCAGGTTCTGGCTTGGCAGGTTTTAATGAAGCGTTCTCTTAAGCAAGTACGAGTGATCCCTCAGACCCATAAAATGATCGGTCAGCTTTAGGGGTCTGTTGAAGGTTATTTGGTTGAAGGTTATTTGGTTGAAGGTTATTTGGTTGAAGGTTATTTGGTTGAAGGTTATTTGGTTGGAGGTTATTTGGTTGAAGGTTATTTGGTTGAAAATTCTTTGGTTGAAGGTTATTTGGTTGAAGGTTGTTCGCCTTTGGGGTTCCCTTTGGGTAGGTTATGGGGTTGAAGGTTGTTCGCCTTTGGGGTTCCCTTTGGGTAGGTTGTTTGTCAGAATGCAGAATGTAGAATGAAGAATGCAGAATGTAGAATTCTAAATTCTAAATTCTAAATTCTTAATTCTAAAATGTTGTTCGCCTTTGGGGTTCCCTTTGGGTAGGTTATTTGGGTTGAAGGTTATTTGGTTGAAGGTGAACAAACAACAGTTAACAATCAACAGTTAACAATCAACCATCAACCATCAACCATCAACCAACAGTTAAGTTTTGCCTAGACATCACACTACATGGTTGTGCCTTCTCGCTTGGCTTTGGCTTGGGCTTTGGCTTTAGCAGCACTGCGTTTGAGAGCAGACAGCCGGTCTTCGTATCTGCGCCGTAGACGACGACTAGGGGTGATTTCAATTAAGGTTTTCAAGGCACTGCCTAGACTCTTGTAGGCATTGGGTAGGGTGTAGCCGAAGCGAGTGGCAAGTGCGATCGCTTTTTCGTCAGCTTCGATGGCATATTTGAGGTTTTTCTCCCCATTGTTTTTTTGATACAGTCGCCAACCTGATACTCCACAAAGGGCTAAAGCCAACAGCAGCAATAAGCCATCTTGTACCCATAGTTCCCCGACAGCACCCCCTAAACCAATGGCTAGGGCTGCCATTTCCCACCCTTCTTTAGGAATTGTGTCATTTTGAATCCGGGCAACTTCATGCCAAAACAGCAGGTTACGCTGGTCAAGGGCGAGCTGCTCCCATTTAGTTAGGTCAATTTGAATTTCTACCTCGTCTGAACCCAGTTCTTCACAACGAACCAAAGGGGGATTCACTTCTGTGGATCCTTCCACCATCACCCAGCTTTGTAGCTCTGGTGGTAGTAAGGTTTTTAGTCGTCGGAGTTCACTCATTTCTGCTCTAGCAGAAGACGCTGCATAGGATGTCATTCATATCCTCCTACAAAAAACTTGTTCAAATTGAGCTGTTTGTGACCGGACAGTATCGACCGATTCGATTTACCCAAGTTCAAGATGTTGTTTACTCGACTCATTAAACTTCGAGGAAGCCAAGCATCAGTAGTAGCTCTTACTAATCCCTAAGGATACTACTAGGCAGTAAGCGCGATCGCATGGTCTTGCTGTTCTGTATTGATGTCTACTCCTATCCTTTAAGTTTATAGTAGCGTTTCAGGGCTGGCCGCTCAAAAACCAGATTAACCCATCACCAATTATCCCCATTACCCGATCACCCTATCTTCAGAATTTTCACCATTGACACTCCCCGGTCATTAGACGCGGGGATTCTTAGATCAACGAACCGCCGTAAACCGCCGAGTTCCAATATTTGACGCCGCCAAAAACAGGACAGTACAAAACCCGCAAACCCTTGAAAACACCAAGTCCCCAGTCAATTCACGACAGACCTAGAGGGCAGTTCTCGCGATTGCGTATCGGCTTTAGCCGACGCTACGCGAACGAGTACTTACTGGAAGTGCCTTAAAAGTCCGTTTCCCTTCCTTTTCCTCAAGTTTCGGTGTGCCGGAAACGAAACCTTAGAAGAGTGGAGCCTTAATCAAAAGCGATGCAGCGCGGTCTTGGGGAGCCAGTGCGGTCTTGGGGGTCTCCCCCATGAGCAACTGGCGTGGTTTCCCCCACTCGCTATTGCATCAAGAAAGGTTAAAACTGTTTACTCATAGCCAACTAACTATAAAGGCTCCACTCTTCTTACGGTAACTTCTAACCCCACCGTACTTTGCGGTGCGACCCGTGGCGAATTTAATTCTTAATGGGTCAAGCGCACCGTTTTTATCTCAAAAGTGAAACTTCAACGGTTCACACGCCAACGGTTAATTGACGATTGGGTTTTTAGCGATGCAGCGCGGTCTTGGGGAGGCAGCGCGGTCTTGGGGGTCCCCCCCATGAGCGACTGCCGTGGTTTCCCCCACTCGCTATTGCATCAAGAAAGGAGGATTCTCCCTTCCCTCCGGGCATTACTACTTTATGGTCAATCAATTGCGGGTCTCTACCCCGGTTGAGCCAACGGTTTCACAGCCTGTACCCTATATCTAAGACTATATCAGCATTAACGATGATTCCGGATTTTGCTAGGTTTTTTTCTAGGCGACTAAAGTCGCTGCGAGCCTACATCCGGTGGTTTAAAAACCCGGGGTTTTAGCTTGTGAGTTCCTCCATCATAAAATTTTAGCGACCCTGTATCAGTCAATTTCCGGAATATATTGCAGCCGATCTGGAATAATTTTCAGCAAATCCTCTAATCATCCTAATATTCGGATATGACCAAGCCTTCCCAAAATCCTCCCCCTGAACCAGAGGTAAATCAAAGCCGGAGTGCTGTAGCCACTGTACTGCAATGGGGAAAACGCCCCTCTACTATTACCTTTGCCATGATCTCCCTGACCATTGGTCTGGTGGGATATTTTGGGGTCAGGATGTGGCTATACCAAAACTTACCTGGCTGGATTGAAACTGAACTGAGTAAGGTTATCCAGCGAGATGTACGGGTTGGACAACTGAAAGCCCTATACCTGACTAGCCTAGAGTTGGGACCATCCTCTATCCCAGCTACCACCACTGACCCTGACCATGTGGCTATCAAAAAGATCAAAGTAGGTTTTAATCCCTTGCCTTTGCTTCTAAAACGCCCTTTGCCTGTCACCATTAACTTGGTACATGTGGATGTGTATGCCCAACAAGAGGCAAATGGAGAGTGGATTAATTTAAAAGACTTGAATTTCGATAATTCCTTCTCTCCTCCGATTGATTTTGATGCTAAGGTGCGGGTGTGGAATGGTAAAATTGCCCTTTTACCCTATGGTCAGACTAACCCATTCAAGGTCAGACTTGATGCTACTGCTGGCTTATCCAACAACAATCAGCGTCTCAGGTATAACATCACAACTACTATTGCTGAGGGTAAGACCAAACTGGAGGGCAAGACATGGCTGACAACTGGGCAAACTAAAGCATGGGTCAACGTCCAAAACTTGGCATTGGCGGAGCTGATGCCGTTAATCAAAGCGGTTATTCCCAATATCCCAGCTAATCTCCAATCTGGTGAATTAGATGCCAAACTGAATATTTCCCTGCCTTCGATTAAGGACATTCCCGATGTCAAGGGTAAGGCGGTATTTAAAGGGATTCAGGTGCAAGTAAACCCGTTGAAGGA
This sequence comes from Moorena sp. SIO4G3, assembly GCF_010692305.1. Lineage (NCBI taxonomy): Bacteria > Bacillati > Cyanobacteriota > Cyanophyceae > Coleofasciculales > Coleofasciculaceae > Moorena > Moorena sp. SIO4G3. Next base: position 15,239 of record NZ_JAAHIG010000138.1, read on the forward strand.
ACCGGTGAAGGCTAGCGCTAGACTGCGCTTCCAGGGAGACCGGGTGCGCTTGGAAAAAACTCAGGGGAGTTATGGCGCAATTGAGGCGTTGGTATCTGGTCAAGTTGGTTGGACAAAAGGGTTTGACCTGAATGTTGATGTCACACCCTTTAGCTTGGCGAAGCTGCTGAAAACTGTTCCGGTTAAATCCCCAGTGCCAGTAAATGGGGAAATGGCTGCGGAGTTATCGATTACCGGTCCGATTGACCAGCCAGAGGTGACTGGTAAACTACGCAATACTAAAGTGACCACCATCGATAAGGTTAAGTTGGCTCAGATTCAGGCTGACTTGGCTGGGAATTTTTCCCAAGTGGTCCTGACGGATTTCTTAGTAAAACCTGAGGCTGGTGGGAAAATTACTGGGCGTGGTCAGGTAAAACTGGCTAGTGACCAGCAAGGGGGAACTAAAGGGCAGGCAATGCCTCTAGCCTTCGATTTTATTGCTGCCCTTCCGGTGGATGCGATGCTCCGCAGGAGCGGCTACGCCAACGCATCTCCCAATAACCTGCTATCTCAGATTACCCTGGGCAACCTCGACGCCCAAGCTACCATTAGAGGAAACACTCAAAACCCCCAAGGGAGTCTAATTTGGCAAGCACCAGCCCTATCCACTTCATCTTCAAAGGATATCGGGGTTTCTGGTGCTGGAGAACTCCTGTTGCTCAATCAGAATATTTTGCTGCGTAACACCCAGGTCAAGGTCGGTAAAGGGACAATTACTGCCACGGGTACAGGAAACCTTAAAACGAGTAAGTGGGAAGCTGCTGTAGTGGCTAACGCTGTGCCTCTAGACCCCTTTTTACCCCTGTCGGGACAGTTGACCACAGGGAAAATCAACCTCTCTGGTAGTCTCAAATCCTTTTCTCCTAAATCTATTGAGGCAACCGGAGATATGCAGCTGGGGGTAGAAGGGGGTAAGGTGAAGGCTACAGGTCAGGTAAATCGGGGCATGGTGGAATTGGAGGCCAGAGCCTCTAAAATTCAACTGAATAAGCTAGTGCCCAAGTTAGGTTTACCGATTGGTTTGGATTCTGGCAAAATCAACCTTTCTGGTTCCCTAGAGTCTCTGCTCTCCTCTAGCTCAACTCCCAATCTCAATAGGTTGATTAATACTATTGATGGCAATTTTAATGGGTTGCTCGGGGTGGGTGGGGGTAGGGTAAATGCTACAGGTCAGTTAAATTCAGGGAATCTGGATGTCAATGCATTAGCTGGTCAAATTCAGCTTAATCCCCTAGTTTCCAAATTGGCCATACCACTAGCACTACGGTCGGGTCAGCTTAATCTTTCCGGAAGCCTGGGATCTCTGCTCGCCTCTGCCTTGAATCAGGACTTCAACAGCTTTAATACTATCAACGCCAATTTTCAGGGAAACTTAGGTGTCGCTGATGGTGAAGTTAATGCTAGAGGTCAATTAAATTCAGGGAATCTGGATGTCAATGCATTAGCTGGTCAAATTCAGCTCAATCCCCTAGTGGCCAATTTGCCCATACCAGTGGCGCTACGGTCGGGTCAGCTTAATCTTTCTGGAACCCTGGCATCCCTGCTTACCTCTGCTTTGAATCAGGACTTGAAAAGCCTCAATACTATCAACGCCAATTTTCAGGGAAACTTAGGTGTCGCTGATGGTGAAGTTAATGCCAAAGGTCAATTAAATTCAGGGAATCTGGATGTCAATGCATTAGCTGGTCAAATTCAGCTCAATCCCCTAGTGCCCGATTTGACCATACCAGTAGCGCTACGGTCAGGTCAGCTTAATCTTTCCGGAAGCCTGGGATCTCTGCTCGCCTCTGCCTTGAATCAGGACTTGAAGAGCCTCAATACTATCGATGCCAATTTTGAGGGAAACTTAGGAGTCGCTGATGGTCAAGTTAATGCCAAAGGCCAGTTAAAGTCAGGGAATCTGGATGTCAATGCTAGGGCCACTGAAATTAACTTGAGTAATAGCTTGAGTAATAGTTTCCCTAATCTAGCCCTACCGATAGCTCTCAAGTCAGGTAACGCTAAGCTTTCTAGTTCTTTAGAGTCTCTACTAGCTTTCGGCTCATCATTTAACCTCGACCTACTCAAGGCAATTCAGGCTAGCTTTGATGGAAACCTAGGTGTAGGTGGTGGCAATGTTAATGCTATTGGTCAGTTCACCTCTGGGGTGCTGACTGCGGATGCGATCGCAAACAGCCTGGATGTAGGGGAAATCGCATCCCAAATTGCCTTGGCTAACTTTCCAAACTCTATCGATACCCAAATCGGGGGGAAAGTCAAGTTAAAGAGCCGACTGAACACCCTAGACCCCCCAACTCTACTCAATCAGACTGACCTACAAGCAGACCTTGACGGAGTACTAGCCCAAGGCAAACTTAACCTAAATAGCACCCTCAGCAACGGTCTATGGCAAGCTGCCATCAATACCACTAATCTTGATTCCTCCTTACTGGTTAGTCAGTTATTACCTCAGCTGGGTAACCAAAAACTAGAGCTAGGACCGGTGAACAGTAAACTGAATTTATCCGGAAACCTTAATCCCCTGCTCAATCCTGGTGCGATTGCTACCATTAAAGCAAATACCATATCGCTAGAGTTGCCAAAACACTCCTTTAATGCTAATGGAGTAATCCTACTGTCCCATCTCACCAAAACCAACCCTAGTCAGATGCCATGGGAGATTGGAACAGATCTAAACCTAGAGGTTGGTTCTGATCTCAGTAAATTACCCTATAACCTGCTATTGAGTCGGTTACCTTTGGAGCAAATTTCCCCAGGGTATCAAATTCAGGTCAAGGGTCAAGCTGACTTGAACGGTCGCATCCAAGGAAAAAATTTACTCTCAGCCCCCTTCCTACCCGGAAATGTCAATCTGACCGGGAATCTACAGCTATCGAATTTGAAGGTTAATGACTTAACCTTTGAGCCAGTGTTAGCTGGGCCAGTAACCGTTGCGCCAGGACAAGAATTAGCCATAGATTTACGAGGAAAGAAAGATGCGATCGCATCTCGCCTCCAACCCTGTACTAGAGGAGAGCAATGTCTTGCTCCCTACCTGCCCGCATCCTTTACACTCAAACAGGGACAAGGGTCACAATTCCCGATGATGATCACAGGAGTACGCCGGGGAGATAACTTAACCGCTCAGATCAAGAATTTCTCCCTAGCTATCCTTAATCTTAGGCCTGGTTTGACCTACGGTATTCCCGGTAAATTGCAGGGTGAAGTAACAGGGCAAGCTAACCTCAATCTTTTCACCCTAGAAACCTCTGGTCGTAATACTATCGACATTAAGCAACTTGCTCTAGGAGAAATCAACGCTAAACAAGTTAGTGCTAACTTCTCCTATCAAGATCACATTGCCCAGATCGCATCAGCTGCTTTAATCTTAGGCAACAGTCGATATTTATTCAAAAATGGTCGATTTAATCTCAAGTCTCAAGAAATAAACGGCAAGCTTACTATTCCAGAAGCCTATATTGAAGACCTACTGACTATTGTCAAACGTGTTGATATTATCGACATCGTCCAAGGATTCCAAACTACTAATTCTTCTACTAATAAATTTAGTAACAATAAATCTGGCAACGCTGACCAATTACGACCATTACGTACTATACCAGCAGGCTCCCTAGCCGCTATCCTACAACGGTTCGCTAAAATTAATGCCCAAGAGGACGCTGTTGCTAACCCTTTCGATCCTACTACACTCCTGAGTAATTTAGATATTCGAGGTAAGTATACTGGGGAAATTGCAGTTGCCGGAATCTTGAATAATCCTAAAGTCAATTTTAATGTCGAGGGCAACAATTGGCAGTGGTATGCTAATTCCCCCAATCAAGTAATTGTGGTCAACCAATTGGTTGCTAAAGGAAGTTACGACCAAGGTGTGATTACTGTGCAGCCAGCCCGAATGAAATTGGGGGAAACAGTCTTAGCATTTCAAGGACAGCTTGCCCAAGAAAGCAACTCCGGAGACTTCCTCCTCCAGAATTTATCTTTAGAGACAGTAAGCAACTTAGCCAGCAACTTTGTCACTATTCCCTTTGACATTGCAGGTAACTTGAATGCTAAAGGCGAACTGGGAGGTAGTCTCACCAATCCCCAAGTCACCAATGGGCAAGTCGCTTTTGTAGATGGCTCCGTGAATGATACCTCCCTTGATGATGTTGAGGTGACTTTCGACTATGTTGATTCTCGTCTTGACTTTGACACCAACAAACCAGATTATCTACAAGCCTCTGGTAAAGTCCCCTTTCCCCCCAAACCCAATAGCGATCGCATAGATATCAACCTCAAGCTGGCAACTCCAGCCATGGCACTCCTGAGTGTCGTGACTCAAGAACAAGTGGCATGGGTGAATGGAGAGGATAGAACCGCTGATATAGAACTGGATGTTAGTGGACGTTTGGAGTTAGCAGATGGTATCAAAATTAAAGACTTATCAGGAACATCTGAGGTTAATATCCAGAATGGCACTATCAAAACCAAGCTCCTGGAGGATGACTTTACTCTCAATGTTGTAGGCAAGGTTAAGTTAGATCAGCAACGCTTGGAAGTAGTAAACTATCCCGATAAAGAAGGTCAAAAAACTCTCGAGGGTAACCTAGCAGGGATTGGATTCTCCCTGTCTGGAGAATTGCCGATAGCCTCAAATAAGATAAACTCCTCCAATCCTCTAACCCTGAAAATTCCTAAAGATAACCTAAAGTTAGCAGGGCTCTATGAAGGGGGAGTAGCCAGTAATATCGTGATTACGGGTTCAGCATTGCGTCCAGTTATTGGAGGAAACATTAACTTAGAAAATGGCCAAGCCTTTATACCGAAGATACAGGAAACCAAGACCGAGGCAAGTGACGAAAAAAGCGTTAAGAATACGTCTAATCAGACTCCCTCATTAGCCCCTAGTCGCCAAAATAATCTATTTGTGCCTAGGTTAAAGAACTTTCAGGTAAATTTGGTAAATGAGTTAAGAGTGCAACAGTTTCCCATATATGATATTCGACTAGCTGGTGATTTAACCCTCAACGGTCCTATCAATGGCAATCTCCAAAACTTACAAGGATTGGGAACAATTACGCTACGACGTTGGGAAGTTGATGTATTAGAAACCGAATTTGTTT
>NZ_JAAHIG010000139.1:0-2828 GCF_010692305.1 Moorena sp. SIO4G3
AAGATGAGTACTCTCACTCTGTTAAGGAGGTAAGGTCACAGCGAGAACAGCTGTTGATAGGCGTTAGGTGGAAGTTTAGTAATAGATGAAGCCGAGACGTACTAACTGACCGAGGGCTTGACCATAACGAATACGGGCAAGATGCCCATTCTACCTTCATCGAAATTTGGCTTATCTACACTAGCTATGCAATCTTAATGGTTCGGAAGCAGAACGGGCAAAACGGGCAAGATGCCCATTCCACCTTAGATGCCCATTCCACCTTAGATGCCCATTCTACTTCCTGGTGCTTATAGCGCGACGGAACCACACCGACCCCATCCCGAACTCGGAGGTGAAACGTAGCTGCGGCGAAGATAGTTGGTGGGTAGCTGCCTGCTAAAATAGCTCAGTGCCAGGATATATATTTAATATATAGAAAAAGCCTCTTGTCTGAACTGGCAAGGGGCTTTTTCTATGCTTTTTATATGCTAAACATAACTAAAACTTACGCAAATCCCTCAATTTAACGCTACCTGTAGGGTGGGCAAGGTTTTGCCCACCCTACCCATGGGTTGTGTGCGTAAGCTACCTGTAGGGTGGGCAAGGTTTTGCCCACCCTACCCATGGATTGTGTGCGTAAGTCCTGATAACGACATTTAACTCTTAGATAACTCTAAATTAATAAATATAAATAAATGTAAATATCAAGTTGCTACCTCACACTAAAGAACTAGACTACTTATGTTGCTTGATTGAGAGTATCTCTATTGAGGATATATACTCACACAACATACAATCATCACTAAGTTTTGAACGCAGAAAAACATCATGGCAGAATACACACAGAGAGTAAGTACCCAGGTCACAGATGCAGTTACTCAGGCTAATGTAAAAGTCTTGGCTGAATCCCCAGCCCTGTCTTTGAGCAACTTGTACCAAACAATTTCTCAGACCCTGAGCTTATCGGCTCAAAACGCAGTCATGGCGCAACAACAAACCAACGTTATCCATCAAGCAACAACCACTCAAGGTGTGAGCTTGTTGTACTCAATCGATACCCTGAGCATGGGTCCTTCTGGCAGCAAAAGGCCATAGAGATAGTAACCTAATCTCCGTCAGCCACTTAAAAGAAGGACATAACGATTGAGGGAGGGTCAGATAATGTAACTATAAGTTGAACCTCCCACAAAAAAACTCAATTCAATTCTTTATGTTGGTAGACAATATATCTATTGACGATATCCCCTCAAGCAATAAACAATTCTTAATAGGTTTTCATAGGAGAAAAACATCATGGCAGGAACTCTTAACGCGGAAGACTTGGATTCCATAACAGGTATAGTGTCAGATCAAATCGATGGCTTAAAAAATGACATAAAAGCTAACGCAGGAGGAGAAGGAGGAGATCCCCCCGCTAGCACAAAAGGAGAAGAGGCAGAATTCACAAGGAGAGTAAGTACCCAGGTCACAGATGCAGTTACTCAGGCTAATGTAAAAGTCTTGGCTGAATCCCCAGCCCTGTCTTTGAGCAACTTGTACCAAACAATTTCTCAGACCCTGAGCTTATCGGCTCAAAACGCAGTTACAACACAACAACAAACCAACGTTATCCATCAAGCAACAACCACTCAAGGTGTGAGCTTGTTGTACTCAATTGATACCCTGAGCATGGGTCCTACTAACAAAACAATAACAATAAATAAGCCAGAAACAGAAGAACCTGCAGGGTAATAACTTTAATCAGCCACTGAAAACGAGCTAACCATCAAGGGAGGGCAGTGCTGTTTCATTGTCAATTTTTCGGTTCACTTAAGCTCCCGAATGGCAGCGGTTTTGCTCCTGTTTTTCTATTATTAAACTCAATAGTAGAAAAAAATAGTAGAAAAAAACGTCGATTTGCGTGACCTTAAGGGGGTTTGAGCCCCTCAACAATTTTAGGGTCGAGAGTGAAACAGCAATGAATCAAGGGAGGGGGCGATGGCTTTGTCTCTCCCTTGATTCATGGCATAATTCTGTGATTATAACTCAAAAAATAAATTTTCAAGGAAACCAATCATGGCAGAACAAGTTAACACCGCCATTACCGATGCAGTGACTCAAGTCAACTTGAAAGTTGTAGGCGAGTCACCAGCTCTTTCTTTGAGCAATCTATACCAAACCATTTCTCAATCGTTGAGCTTGTCAGCTCAAAACGGCACCATGACTCAACAACAGGGCCAAGTACTGCAAGAAACTATCACAACCCAAGGAGTTCACATGATCTATGCCATCGATACCCTGAGTATGGGGAAGAGGTCAAAGTTTAAGAAAAAGTAAGTTGCAGAACATGAAGAACACTATTATATAGTCAGAGCAAGCTTAAACCCATAAGGGGGCTAGAGATTTAGTACAAATGTTCTCCATAAGTGACATGCTACCCTGAGTATCAATTGTGAACAATGAGAAATAAAATTGCTCACTCGCATACGCCTGACAACTGAACCAATAGGCTGGCTCTGGGATCAGGTAGACCTTGCTCACAACACAGATAGAGGCTGTGAGTAAGTTCCTTTCCATGGAAATATCTGTAATAGGAGTAAAACGTTGTGGTAATGGATCCTCGCCCTCAAGAGCAGTCTGCGGAGTCAGAAGCATTTGAAGCGGAAATCCTCCAAAAAGACGTTCTAGAAGAAGCGAGCGGCACCCTAGACGACCTAGAAGTAAAAGGAATATTACCAGAATCCGAGCCTTCGGTACGGTTATTAGAGGCACACTCAGATCAGCCAGACAAAATTGAGCCAACGGTGTCAACAACCTCCGATGGAACTGAGGGCTGTAATAGGGTTGCTGATGCCACGGAAGGAAAC
>NZ_JAAHIG010000139.1:2928-20362 GCF_010692305.1 Moorena sp. SIO4G3
ATCCGAGCCTTCGGTACGGTTATTAGAGGCACACTCAGATCAGCCAGACAAAATTGAGCCAACGGTGTCAACAACCTCCGATGGAACTGAGGGCTGTAATAGGGTTGCTGATGCCACGGAAGGAAACTCTTCTGCTGTGGGACTGGGCAACGGCTATACTAACCCGTTTCAGGTGTCGTCTGAGGGCGCACAAAACCTGATCAAACTTCAAACACAGCTGAACATGCAGCAGCAAGAGGAAACCAGCCAACAGGCAAGACTGATCTTGGGCAAAATTACTCCTGTCGTGTCGAAGGGACAGAAACCTGCAAAACGTGTCAAACCAAGAGTTGCCCAAAACCAAGACCTGCTTGCATCCGTGATTCAAAGCTTTGAGAGAATGCAAGAGATTGATCTTCAATAGCCATCGACTCTTACATACTTTCTTCTAAAATTCTGACCCCCAATTACAGCCTTTTCCGAATCTATGTAATCCGCCCACATAAGTTTTAACAAAGGTTGTTTGATAGTTACCAGACTACACCGTGTCAGAAAGTGCTGTAATTGACCAACAGTATCCTCTTGTGGGGGGCTGCAACAGAATCAATATAGGGAACAGGACATAACAGGATATGAAGGAACTTAATTATGTCAGGTGAATCAGAAAATTCAACTGGATCGGATCAGGTTAATTCTCAAATTACCGACTCAGTTACTCAGATTAATACAAGTGTTTTAGCTATAGCTCCCGCTCAGTCCATGGGGTTGGTTTATCAAACAATGGCCCACTCCATCAGTCTAACCATGCAAAATGCAGTCACCCATCAAAATGCAATGCAGCAGATTAATACGAGTATCATTTCAACAGCTTGCCAGCGCATTATGTCATTAGGGAAATAAGTAGGGAGTTCCTCGACCTTGAATTAATTTTTGAACTTCAAACAATTTAACACACTGGATTGACTTCCCAGGGCAAACGCATCTAAAATTATAAAAGCCTGACTCAGAATAGATTTCAAGATTAATAAGCATAAATACTTACCATATAAATCTCATATCCAGTAGACATTTCAAAATAAGATGGGTTTACCCTGATTGACTTCTGCTTAAAAACGTGAAAAAATTTCATTATCTCGCTGACTAAATTATAATTATGAGTAAAGCAGGAATAGTTAAAGCCAACATCGGATTGATTAACAAGACCAATCTCAATTCGAAAACAATTAGAAAAGAAGGGGCGGGAAAAGCCTATCAGTCTGTGTCTCAATCGATGGCAATGGTCGTACAAGATGCAGCGAATTACGAGGGAAATTTATTTTCTCTCTCTCAGGCTGCGATCGCAGTTTCGATTGAAAAAATTGTTCAAAATCCTGAAATGAACATCCCAAAATATTCCCCAGTGATTGGCTTATCTCAAGATATTGTTAATACAGGAGCCAAAACAGTTTTCAAAGTCGCAAGGAAAGCTGGACGAATTCTCGAAGATTTTCCATCTGGTGATTAAAACACGTTTGTAGAGATTTCGCACTTCGGTAAAATCTGAACTGAATTTAATTAGGAGTAAATTTTGATAGCACAAGGGGGGCAGATTCAGAATTATACACTCAAAATCCGTCAATCTGACACATTGACATAAATGTGACTAATATGAATGCGAACAAAGATAAATAAAATTCCTCCCTCGAATACGCCTGACAACTGAACCAATAGGCTGGCTCTGAGATCAGGTAGACCTTGCTCACAACACAGATAGAGGCTGTGAGTAAGTTCCTTTCCATGGAAATATCTGTAATAGGAGTAAAACGTTGTGGTAATGAATCCTCGCCCTCAAGAGCAGTATGCGGAGTCAGAAGCATTGGAAGCGGAAGCTCTCCAAGTGGAAGGCGAAATAGTTCAACCAGAGCCTCTTCTTGAAGTGGAAATCCTGCAAGAAGACGTTCTAGAAGAAGCGAGCAACACCCTAGACGACCTAGAAGTAAAAGGAATATTACCAGGATCCGAGCCTTCGGTACGGTTATTAGAGGCACACTCAGATCAGCCAGACAAAATTGAGCCAACGGTGTCAACAACCTCCGATGGAACTGAGGGCTGTAATAGGGTTGCTGATGCCACGGAAGGAAACTCTTCTGCTGTGGGACTGGGCAACGGCTATACTAACCCGTTTCAGGTGTCGTCTGAGGGCGCACAAAACCTGATCAAACTTCAAACACAGCTGAACATGCAGCAGCAAGAGGAAACCAGCCAACAGGCAAGACTGATCTTGGGCAAAATTACTCCTGTCGTGTCGAAGAGACAGAAACCTGCAAAACGTGTCAAACCAAGAGTTGCCCCAAACCAAGACCTGCTTGCATCCGTGATTCAAAGCTTTGAGAGAATGCAAGAGATTGATCTTCAATAGCCATCGACTCTTACATACTTTCTTCTAAAATTCTGACCCCCAATTACAGCCTCTTCCGAATCTATGTAATCCGCCCACATAAGTTTTAACAAAGGTTGTTTGATAGTTACCAGACTACACCGTGTTAGAAAGTGCTGTAATTGACCAACAGGATCCTCTTGTGGGGGGCTGCAACAGAATCAATATAGGGCATAGGACATAAAAGGATTATGAAGGAAAATAATTATGGAAGATGAATCAGAAAATTCAACTGAATCGGATCAGGTTAATTCTCAAATTACCGACTCAGTTACTCAGATTAATACAAGTGTTTTAGCTATCACTCCCTCTCAGTCCATGGGGTTGGTCTATCAAACAATGGCCCACTCCATCAGTCTGACAATGCAAAATGCAGTCACCCATCAAAATGGAGTGCAGCAGATTAATACGAGTGTCATTTCAACAGCTTGCCAGCGCATTATGTCATTAGGGGGTAACTAGGGAGTTCCTCGACTGAAAACACTCGATTGACCTCCGCTTAAAAATGTGACAAAATTTCATTATCTCGCTGAACTAAATTATAATAATTATGAGTAACGCAGAAATAGTTAAAGCCAGCATCGAATTGATTAACAATACCAATCTCGATCCGACAACAATTAGAAAAGAAGGGGCGGGAAAAGCCTATCAGTCTGTGGCTCAATCAATGGCAATGGTCATACAAGATGTAGTGGATTACGAGCGAAATTTAATGGCTCTCTCTCAGGCTGCGATCGGAGTTTCCATGGAAAAAATTGTTCAAAATCCTGACACAAACTTAGAAACATATTCCAAAGTGATTGACGAATCTCAAGATATTGTTAATGAAGGGGTCAAAACATTGGCTCAAGTCGGATTGGAAGCCGGACAAATTCTCAAAGATTTTCCATCTGGTGATTAAAACACGTTTGTAGAGATTTCGCACTTCGGTAAAATCTGAACTGAATTTAAATGAGGAGTATATTTTGATAGCACAAGGGGGGCAGATTCAGAATTATACACTCAAAATAAGTCAATTGACATAAGTGTGATCATAATAGGATTTATAGGAAAAGCACATTTACTAAAAAATGTGCTTTTCCTATCTGACGGAATTAGGACAGGAATGCTGAGAACAAGGGGTTGAGCCTGCTTATAAACCATTCAACCTCTGATAATAAGGAGGTCACATTTGTCGATCCTCCAGACCTGAATCCTTACATAAAAACTGATAGGGAAATCAAAGAGGTCTATTTTTTCAAAACCCAAGCGTTCGCTCTATGACGGGGAATGATCATCTTTTCCTTCTTCATCTTGATTGTCCGAAATTTCCTTTTCAATTTCCTTGTGAAGATCTTGGATAGAATTGCGAACCTGATCTGCAACATCATTGATTGTATATTCTAACGATCCATCTTTCTTATAAGCTTCAAAGACTGCATCTAAGATGGTATTAGCATTTTTGTAAACCCCATCTACATCTTTCTCCAATATTTCTTTCATTGCTTCATATTCTTGGCTTCTTCTTTCTTGTTTAGCTTCCTTTTTTTTGGATAACATTTCTTCTTTTGCTTGTCTCACAATCTCTATAGATTCGGCAACCGACTGTCTTCCCATGTCTAAGGCTTCTTGAGTAATTTGCTTTTGTTTTTCAATTTCCTGGAGCGTCGCTTCTCTAATTTTTTGGAGGGCTTCTATTTGTTGTTGGATAATCACTCGGCTGGCTTGAGATGGATCGAGGTTTGGATCTACCATTGTTATGTCACCAATTGTACTTCAAATTTTTGTTGAATTGCTTAGACTCATGCTCCCTTTATCATTATCAAACAATGGTGGCTTTGGCAATATGATGTTTGCAAGGTGGCGTTTTAATTTTTACCGAACTTCACTGTTCGAGCACTATGCCGTACTTTTCAGCATAAGAACAGAGAACATCCCTAGAAATACGATTCCCTTGTAACGCTATCAAATTTTGCTGAATTTTTTCCACACACTGTCTAGATAAATTAGCAAAAGGAACAAAATCTGGAGGTATGATCGGTTCTTGACTGTACCCGATCCAGTTCATACCAGTTGTTTCGTTCCCATTAATCGGGAATCTCGGACAAAGCACTTCAATAGGGATTCCAGCTTCTTCAAATGCTGCCACAGTTTGATACAAATGAGGTCGATCAAGCCTGCCGATAATATTTACGAAAAATCGAGAGGCGATCGCTTTCATCTGTCGGATAAATTCAACCGAATAAAAGATAGAAGGCGGTTCATGTTTACCTTCATAGGCATCTAAACAGATAAAATCAAATGGTTTTGATTGGGAGGGCTGGGGATTTACAGCAAATTTCGCCCCCCTAGCCCCCCAACTTTGCGGTGCGCTTGACCTAGGCGAATTAAATTCGCCTAGGTCAAGCGCACCGGAGGGGGAAATTGAGTTAAAGTCCCCCAGAATTGGGGGATTTAGGGGGCTGGCAGCTCTCGGTAGTGAGGTCAATTCATCTGAAAACGGCTGTAAGGTAGAGGTAATAAAAGATTTGACATCAGCTTCAACAATTTTCAACCGACCCATATCGATGTAATACTGAACTAAGGGAAAAAAGGTCAGACAGAGTTCAATCATCACCGGGTCGATTTCCACAATCGTGAGTTGCATTTGTGGAAAGTTTGCTAATAAAGATATCGCCCCCGCACCACAACCCAGTCCGATAACTAACCCGGAACCGTTGGGAATTTGACATCCCATCAATAGAAAACCAGCTACAAAAAAATTATTCGACACTGGACCAGGCCCAGATCGGCAACTTCCTTCCCATTCCTGAGCACTGGGTTGTTTGTTGTTTATACCCTGTAATTCTTCATCAACATATAATAACCGCTCTCCCGATTCGTCTAAAACTCGGATCGTTCCGAACATTCCCTCTGCTTCAGCCAAAATTACCGTTTTATTCCCATTCAGTTTGCACCATTTATCGTAAGCTTCTCCTGCTTCTTTAAATCGAGATAATTTCCTTAAAACCAGGGCTTTATTTGTGAGTGATTCTAAATGGTTTGGATTCAGGTTTAATGCCGCTTTGTAAGCTTGCAAACTGTCGGAATACTGCTGTTGTTGCGCGTAAATAACTCCCAGATTGTAAAAGGGTAAAAACTGTTGGGGAAACTGAAGGGTTAGACTACGGTTAATTTCGATCGCCCAATCAAGTTTCCCTTGATAAATTGCTGCTTTCGCAACGGCTAACCCAGTTTCCAAATAGGGATCTGGGAATAAATCTGCTTCTTCCGATGGGGATAGGGAAGGGGGATCAGCTTGTAGAATTCGATCAAGTCGAATAAAGACCTCGTTCGTATAACCGCAAGTACAGAGTTTGGGAATGACAGTAAAGGGAACGGAACCTAGTTGAAATTGCTCAACTTCCCCCAGTTGCTCAACCTGCACCGATGTACCGCAAACCAGACAGGGATGATGGTTGAAATCTGAAAGTGCTTGTTCCAAAGTATAGGGATGATAGGCGTATTTCAGGGATAATCCGGGCTGAAGTTTAATCGGGTTAGATGTCACGGTTTCAATGGGCGTATTGAGCGCCACCATAGGAGAGTCATTCCCCTAAACACCATTGATGCCTTGTGGTATGGCAGTCGAAGTAAAGTTTAAGACATCTTTTGCTCCCTGCTCCCTGCTCCCTACTCCCTTTCAAGGAAAAGACTATGTCCTAAACCATACTTCCCTTGCTATAACTACTCATAGCAAAAAATAGAGCTTGTTGAGAAAGATGTCAATTACAAGTTTCATCAAGTGTTAGGTATATGTATATTTTAACATCAGTTTTGGATAAGGAGGAGCGAAGCAGCTAGGATGAAAGTGCTAACCGTCAAGCACCCGCTTGCCCCCAGGGCTGTTTCTTGTGTCGGAATAAAATTCATGGGTGAGGGGTCGAAAGCCCCTTAAGGTCACGCAAATCGCCTTTTTTTTCTACTATTGGGTTTAATTTTAGAAAAACAGGCGCGAAACTTTTGCCACTCGGGAGGTTCAGGAAACCAAAAAATTGAGCAATGTTACAGCCCTGCCCTGACACCGGGCAATGTCGATGACCGTCAACCTAGAACAGGTATTACCTGCTTCGACTTAACCAAAACTGACGTTACTCTATTGAGCGATCAAAACTATAAATTTTCTGAGTTGTTAAATTCTCACACACTAAAGATGGTCGCTTCGTCAAGGGAAACTTCTCTCGGTCTAAGAGTATTTGTAAACTCGTCAGTGGATCCTGTCCAGAAGACACTAGAAATTCCAAGCATCTTAGCTCAGGCCATTCAATCACGCTGTCCAAAATATTAGCGATCGCATTAACATAGGGATGCTGATTAGATTGGTACCAATCTAGTGCTGCTAGCTCAGGCTGATCAAAGCCCAAGTGTACGATTAAAGCAGGTTTTTCAAAAACTGCGGATGCTACAGGTCTTGACTCCTCCTGCAATAATAAGTTCTGGCTATGAGCTAGAGACCGTAGCTTTTCTAAACGCTGATAACGTTCTGTCACCTGTTGAGGCTGGTCTTGCCAATGAATCGCTACCGTAACTAAATAGGTCTGCAATAGCAGATGACCCAGCTTCTGTGCTTTAGTTGCCAGATAGCTAGAATTGTAGTCATTGGTTTCAATCAACAATGGAACCCGACCGACTACCTCCAATCCATAACCTTTTAAACCAGCGATTTTGCGAGGATTATTGGTAATCAAGCAAATTTTCTTAACTCCTAAATCATTGAGGATTTGTGCTCCCATGCCATAGTCTCGCAGGTCAGCCGGGAATCCCAAACGTTCATTTGCTTCTACTGTATCCAGTCCCATATCTTGCAAGGAATAGGCTTTCAACTTATTCACCAAACCAATCCCTCTGCCTTCTTGCCGCAAATAAACCACGACTCCCTCACCGGAATTCTCAATAATTTTCAGCGCTGCTTGTAGTTGCATTCGACAGTCACACCGCAGAGAACCCAAGGCATCTCCAGTTAAACATTCTGAGTGCATCCGCACCATCACTTGATGATCTTTGAACTGAGTCGGGTCTCCTTTTACAACGGCAACATGCTCCGAGTGATCTAACGTGTTGCGGTAAGCGTAAATCTGGAAACTCCCAAAACTACTCGGGAATTGGGCAACAGATTCTCGATAGACAAAGCGGTCATGTTTGAGGCGGTAACTGATTAAATCAGCAATACTGATAATTTTGAGTTGATGCTTATTGGCATACTCAATCAACTCTGGCAAGCGAGCCATGGAGCCATCAGGATTTTGAATTTCACAGATTACACCCGCTGGGTATAAACCTGCCAGTCTTGATAAGTCAACCCCTGCTTCCGTATGACCAGCCCGTTTCAATACCCCTCCCTTTCTAGCACGGAGGGGAAAAATGTGACCAGGTCGTCGCAAATCACTGGGTTTGGTTATTGGGTTGATCGCAAACTGGATAGTACGAGCACGGTCTTCAGCGGAGATACCAGTCGTCACCCCTAAGTGGGGTGCTGCATCAATGCTCACAGTAAAGGCTGTCTGGTTAGTGTCTGTGTTGTTACTCACCATGAGGGGAAGGTCTAGAGCATCTAAGCGCTCCCCTGTCATCGCCAGACAAATCAACCCTCGTGCTTCCACTGCCATGAAATTAATCATGTCAGGGGTAGCAAATTGTGCAGCACAAATTAGGTCTCCTTCGTTTTCTCGATTTTCATCATCAACCACCACCACTGGGTGACCTGATTTCAGGTCTGCCAGAGCATCATCAATGCTATCAAACTTATACACATCAGTTTTCGTGGATTCCACTTGTTTGCTGCTTTTGTTTAATTTAATGAATAGGCTTGAAATCAATGGGAGCATGATCCTAGCTCATTTTCCCAAGTTTGACACTTGACGCTTAGGTGAGATGGGTGCATCTCAATGCCTGAAATTAGGCAAAAATTGCCCCGAAAATTCCCACACTTCCCACGCGCCCCCGCCCCCCTCCCCAAACTTCCCAAACTTCCCTTCTTTTTTACAAATATTGAGATGCACCCGGTTAGATGTTCTTGGTCACTAGTATAGTCTATAGCTTGTTTTAAGCTGACCGCTAAGGGCTGATAGCTGAATGCTTACGAAATCACAACTGGTCTTGTGGCACTAAAATGTTGCCAATAACTGAGGGATTAGGGTAAACTTAGTCAGTTTTTACGATCCTTTGCTAGGGGATAATTTTTGTTAGTGATCGGATTGACTAACAGATGTGACAACTGCACAAATAGTGCTAAAACAGGACGTAGAAAACTGAGCCACTGTTCGCAAGACAGTGAATGAAAATGCCTGTGGAGATGGTCTGACGGGGACTGAGCTTGTTCTTGGTCTAGTCAAGAGTCCCCCAAGCAGGTGTATACTCAGCCCCAAGGTTGAGAATCTCCCACTGAGCCAGCAATTAGCCATTAGTGGGGGATGATGTCAAAGCTCTTACCCTATAGGAAAGGAACATGATGGGGGATTTAGAACGCCTGCCAGTAGGCATAATTGGTGCTTCTGGTTATGGTGGCGTACAACTTGTAAGGCTCTTGATGGATCACCCAGGAGTCGATGTAGTTTATTTGGGTGGAAAAAGCAGTGCTGGCAAGGCATTTACTGAGCTTTACCCTCATCTAGGCCATCGTGTTAATCTAACCATTGAGCCTATTGACACAGATACTATTGTATCTCGTTGTCAAGTAGTGTTTCTGTCGTTGCCTAACGGTTTAGCCCATAAGCTAGCACCATCACTGTTATCAAAAGGATTAAAAGTTCTCGATCTCTCAGCTGACTATCGATTTAGTAAACTGGAGACTTACAAAAGCTGGTACGGTGGAGAGCGCCACGACCAAGAAACCGCTGCTACTGCTGTTTATGGTTTACCAGAACTGTATCGCGATCGCATTTCCTCTGCCGAGTTAGTCGGTTGTCCTGGTTGCTACGTCACAAGCAGCCTGCTCGCCCTTGCTCCCCTGCTCAAACAGGGTCTGATTATTCCAGACACTGCTATTATCGATGCTAAATCTGGCACCTCTGGGGGTGGACGCGAGGCAAAAACCAATCTCTTACTAGCAGAAGCTGACAGCTCTCTGGCCCCTTATGGCGTGACCCATCACCGCCATACCCCAGAAATTGAGCAAATTTGCAGTCATTTAGCCAGTCATGAAGTCAGGGTGCAATTTACACCCCACCTCGTTCCCATGGTACGGGGAATCCTAGCTACCGTTTATGCCACATTGCAGGATCCGGGACTAGTCAGGGAAGATTTATTCACCATTTACACAGCCTTTTACCGCGCCTCTCCCTTTGTCCGGGTGTTACCCAGTGGCACCTATCCCCAAACCAAGTGGGCTTGTGGCACTAATCTTTGTTACATAGGGGTAGAAGTCGATACCCGAACTGACCGAGTTATCGTGATGTCAGCCATCGACAACTTGCTCAAAGGTCAAGCTGGTCAAGCCGTACAGTGCTTGAATCTGATGATGGGTTGGGACGAAACCCTAGGCTTACCTCAACTGAGTTTTTATCCGTGAATCGGTTGTGGGACGGATGTGCAGAAGAAAGCAGAAGTAGGGGGAGATAGGAAAAAACCATTTCTCCGACACTCCCCACCAAATAACTTTGGCCTATTGACCACCCGTGCGCGTTCACCCTTCACCCTTCACCCTTCACCCTTCAACCTCCTAACCTTCTAACCTTCAACCTCCTAACCTTCAACCTCCTAACCTTCTAACCTTCAACCTCCAACCTTCAACCTTCAACCTTCAACCTTCAACCAAATAACCTTAAACTTTCAACCTTCAACCCTGACACAGCGGTCCCATGCCACAAGTTCCAGCATAAATGGCGCGATCGCCTAATTCATCTTCAATCCGCAGCAACTGGTTATACTTAGCCACCCGTTCACTACGGCACAGTGAACCTGTTTTAATTTGACCGGCACGAGTAGCAACGGCTAGATCAGCAATGGTAGTATCTTCAGTTTCCCCAGAACGGTGACTAATCACAGAACGGAAACCGTTGCGAGTAGCTAAGTCAATGGTTTCAAGAGTTTCGGTCAAGGAACCAATTTGATTGAGCTTAATCAAGATCGAGTTACCCGCACCGACATCAATACCTTTTTGTAGCCTGGTGGGATTGGTAACAAATAGGTCGTCACCCACTAACTGAATTCGGGAACCCAGTTTTTCAGTAAGTAACTGCCAATTACTCCAATCCTCTTCGTGGAGTCCATCTTCAATAGAAACAATGGGGTATTGCCCCACCAACTCAGCTAGATAGTTAACAAACTCCTCTGGGGAGTGAGATGCGCCATCATAGACATACTGAGCGTCTTTGTAAAACTCGCTGGCAGCCACATCCATCGCTAAAGCGATTTGTTCCCCTGGCTTATACCCAGATGTTTCTATAGCCGCAATCAATAAGTCTAGGGCTTCTTTATTTGACCCCAAGTTGGGAGCAAAGCCACCTTCATCTCCCACACCGGTAAGCAATTTTTTCTCTTTCAATACCTTAGCCAAGGCGGCAAAAACCTCAGCTCCCCAGCGCAGAGCCTCTCGAAATGACTGGGCTCCCACTGGTACAATCATGAATTCCTGAAAATCTACATTATTATCCGCATGAGCACCACCGTTGATAACATTCATCAACGGAACTGGTAGTAGATTAGCGAGTGGTCCACCTAAGTAGCGGTAGAGGGGGAGTCCTTTACTGGCCGCCGCCGCCTTAGCTGTAGCTAGGGAAATAGCTAGGATGGCATTTGCTCCCATATTCTTTTTGTTGGCAGAACCATCCCGACGAATCATCTTGTGGTCAAGCAACATTTGGTTGAGAGCATCGTTTTCCAATAGCTCCGGGCCGAGTTTTTCTTTGATATTCGATACTGCCTTGAGTACCCCTTTACCACCGTAGCGACGGGGATCATTATCTCGTAGTTCATGGGCTTCAAAAGTACCAGTAGAAGCACCACTGGGAACTTGGGCAATTCCCACGGCACCGCTAACAAGGCGCACTTGGGCTTCTACTGTTGGACGTCCACGAGAATCTAATATCTCTCTGGCATCAATTGCCGCAATTGCAGTTTCTGATTTAGTCAACATGCTTTTTCCTCTAATTCTGTAAAGATTGCAACTGCCTTAATCGTTAAATCGCCCTAGGATAAGAAAGGCTTTGGCCGTTGGCCACGCTAGGCGAATGGCCACGCTACGCGAACAGAACGTTACTTGTTTTCAATCTCCTAGTTAATCAATCATGTCAGCCATCTCAGCCCTTAGGAGCTGTGAGCTATCCGCTGTCTTGATGCAGTCGCTCATGGGGGGAACCCCCAAGACCGTAATGGTGCTTTTTCCGTTGGCGAATTAAATTCGCCACGGGTCGCACCTCTGCATCGCTATTAGCTATCAGCTATTATCCATGGTTGAAAAGCTGACTCCTTGGTGCTGATAACTGGGTGCTTATAACTTAATGCTTACGATGAGAGTGTGCCACTTTAAGGTTTGGAACATCAACAGTACACAGTTTTCTATACCTAGAGTATTGTTGATATAATCGCCCTAAATGTTTCCACCATACTAATGGTGATATGGCTCACGAAAATTGGTGAAAATAATCACAATTATTTTAGAGTTGGCTCACAAATAACTAAAATTATTTTAAATAAGCTAGGGGAAGACTAGTTAAGATGACTAGAGTTTCAGGACTCTTACTGACCGGTTGTTAAGGGCAATAATATACTATATGACTTCCTCCCCACTTCAGAAATTTGTATTTAGGCCAGCATTGATTTCAGCAACAGTATTTGCTGCGCTGACGTTACCCGTAGGCTGGTTCGGTGCTCAGCCATTATCCATTAAAGTACAGGAGGAGCAACTATACTACGGTAATGTGCGAGATGCGGCAACGCCTTACCTGACCTTAGCAACGGTGATTAGCCTAGGAGCTGGTATGGCCAGTGTTGCCATAGCAGGATGGCAACACTCTGCTCAACAGTCATCTCAACTTCAGTCACAGCTATCAGATCTAGCACAACAAATTCAGAAAAAGGAAGAATTATTAGAAAAACTTAGGCTTTCAGAATCCCAGCAGGACGTTCCTCAACACAAGCCTTTAGAAAATAAGATCGAGAATCAGACATCGCCACAGCAGCCAATTAACTACACCGTATATACTAGTTCTAGCTTCCAGTCAAACCGTAAACCACTGGTGACAAAGACTGGGTCTACAGAAAATCAACCAGTAGCTAAATCTGCGGTGAAGGTGCCAGCCAAAACTGTTGAGTACACGGGATTGGCCGTAGGCCACGCTACGCGAACGCATACTGGTGTGGGTAATGGTCAACCCCATACTGGGGTTAAATCCTATTCTGAAGTAGTATCATTACCATCGCAAGATATTCAGCAACTTCAAAGTCAGCTGCAACAGGCCAAAGCTCAGATGACAGCGATGCAAAAGGTTTTGCAAAAGAAACACTTTGTGTCTACTTGAACACCAACGTTATGTCTAGTCCATCACCCATCGACCCCCAAACCCCATCGGGATTGGCCGTTGACCACGCTAAGCAATCAGAATTCGAGCTAAATCTGCTCAAACAGGAATATTTTTTCCTGCAAACTACTGTAGAAGATTACAATAAACAAATCTGGGTGATTAAAGCCTTGGGGATTACGGCCACTGGTGTGGTTGTGCGCATGGTCTTAAAAGAGAAAGACAATAGCATCGCCCTGATTGGGTGTGCTATTCCCCTGTTTTTCTGGATTCTAGAAAGTCAATGGAAACACTTTCAGCGTGGTTTCTATCCCCGTTTGGTACAAATTGAAGAAATTTTGACTCAGGAGTGTAATTTGCGCAGCCCAGCTATTTTCACTGGCTGGAGTCGTACCTTTAAGCGCAGTAATACTCCCAAACGTCAAGGCTATCTTTGGGATGGTTTATTAAACCGTAGCGTTTGCATTACTTATCTGTTAGAAATTGCCTTTCTTTTGGTATTATCGTTAATTAGGTTTTAGGAATTAGAAGTGTTGAACAGGGAACAGGGAACAGGGAATCGGGAATCGGGAATCGGGAATCGGGAATCGGGAATCGGGAAGAAATGCTTCCCTATTGTGGCGATTATAAATGAGTATAAAATAATTGCTGGGAAGCTTACTAAGTAAGGCTTTTATTGATTTAAAAAAGCAATTTTCATAAAAATTGCTTTTTATTGTATAGATACAGTACCTTTGTGGAATCCCTTGCTATTTAAGGGGTAATCGCTCATTTAAACTAGTTATTGAGTATAATCAGTCTAGGATAGGCATTGATCATAACACCTAAAAACACTCATATCTTTTTCCTACTGTTCCCAGATCCGCTGCTCCCTGTTCCCTAAAACCCAGGACGAAATACCTCAGCCAATTGAGAACTGCTACATATGCGCGTAATCATCCAACGAGTCAAATCCTCTCAAGTCGAAGTAGACAGAAGAGTTATTGGGAAAATAGGGCGAGGGCTGAACCTACTAGTCGGTATTGCGGATACTGATACGGAAGCTGAATTAGACTGGATGGCGCGAAAGTGTCTAGATTTAAGGCTATTTCCAGACGAGACTACTGGTAATGACCGTTGGGAAAAGTCGGTGCAGGATATAGGTGGTGAGCTATTGGTGGTTAGCCAGTTTACCCTTTACGGAGATTGTCGCAAAGGACGCCGCCCTTCCTTTAGTCAGTCCGCTGCTCCAGAATACGCTAGGGCACTATATCAACTATTTGTGGATAAGTTACGGATGAGTGGGTTGCGGGTAGAAACTGGTGAGTTTGGTGCGATGATGGATGTTTCTATAGAAAATGATGGTCCTGTGACACTGTTGTTGGAGAAAGAAGCATTAGTAAGGTAAGGGAATAGGGAATAGGGAATAGGGAACAGGGAGTGTGGGAAGTTTGGGGAGATGGGGAGATGGGGAGATGGGAAACATTTTTATCCCTCTTCTGTCACTCTCCGAAAAGGCTTGCCTTTTCGGAGTCTGCCGAGTATAGGCCAGGCAAGCGATAGCGTAATTTTTTCCGAGTAGCAATTCTGGAGAGTGTGAAATTGACCAAAATGCGATCGCAACACTCTATATCACCTAGTATACCTTGGCTCTAGAATTTCCTAATCATAGCAGAAACCGGAAAGTGACAGAAGAGGGTTATAGCGTTTATCATACTGACGAGGTACAGGAAATTTTCGTCTTACGCCGATTCCCGACTCCCGATTCCCGACTCCCGACTCAATACAAGTCAATGGAATAATAATCCAAACCACCAAGTCCTGGACCCTGAGTCCACCGTGAATCAGGTTTCCAAGCACCATTTTCTTCTTCCCGGCGGCGAGTGCGGACAGTGAGCTGATTATCGTTAATTTTCAGTAGATTATATTGCCAGGGATAAGCGGATCGTAGTTCAAAGGTTGGTGCGCCAAAGGTGCCAGCACAAATTCCATCGAGTTTGCGCCCACCTGGGATTTTGTCGTAACTGAAAACGCTGGCTTGGGCTTTGTGGATGTGTCCGTGGAGGAACAAGCGAAATTCAGCAACAGCGAGTTGTTCCATGAATCCTTGGTCGGTAATCCTATCGCTTCGGTCACTATTCAGGGGATGGTGCCAAACCGCTAGTTTCAGGCAGTTGTCGTAGTCTGGGTTACGACGAATCTCGGTCAGGGCATTGCTCAGAGCACCGGAGTGGATGCTAGCACGGGCTCTGAAGTGGTGGTCCAGTTGCCAAGCCGAGTTTAGTCCTAGGATCAGCAAGTTTTGCTCTGGCAAATAATCGATAATGGCTTGCTGGTCATAGTCTAGGGGATAGGGTTGACCTTTGATAGCTTGATAGAATTGGCTGAAGTGGGCAAAGCGTTGTTGGTATTTGGCTTCGTCTCGGACTCGAATCACATCTTCACCTTTGATGTAGTGACCGTCTTTGAGTTCACCATCGTAGTCTTCGAGATCCAATAACTGATAAGCTTGCTTTGCTAGTTTCCAGTTGAGGTCATGGTTACCAGGGACTATAACAATTTGCTTGGGGTCTAGGTCGGGGAAGTCTAGGCGGAGGTTGTCGAGAAACTGTTGTGCAGCCTGGTATTCTTCTGTAGTGGAATAATTCGCTATATCACCGGAGAGGATCAGAGCATCAAGGTTAGGGATTTGAAGGTCTTCGGTGAGGTCTTGGGCGAGTTGGTTTGACCAAAGGGTAGCTTCCTCACTAGTGGTGATGTGGAGGTCCGAGAGGTGGAGGATGTATATGGTTTGAGTGGGAATAAGTTTGGGAGGATCGGCTTTGGGAGTGGGTTTGGGAGAATAGGTTGGGTTGTAGAATTGGCAGCGTTCTTGAATAGCGTTAAGGGCATCCATGGTGTACTGAAAAATCTCTTCATTGTGAGTTGCTGCAAATTCTTGCTTTTTCAGGAGATTCATGAGTTTAGGAATAAGAGCTGATTCCTAAAGTAAAGATTAAGAGGCTAATCGACGAATCATCAATCGAATTAGAGACCCATAAATCATTGCCTCACTATTCTCGACATGCATCTCGTAATCTTTGCTCAGACGGCGATACCGATTTAACCATCCAAAAGTTCTCTCAACCACCCAACGTTTGGGTAAAATCTCAAAAGTGTCAGTAAGACGTTTAATGACCTCGACACCCGCCCCACAGAGTTGCCGAACAACCCGTGCAAAGTTCTGACCCGAATATCCTCCATCTACCCAAACTATTTCTGTCTGAGAAAGTTCTTCTGAGTTTTCGCGTTCTTACTGTAGCTGCTCCCAAACGTTCTGGGGCATTGCCTTCAGTCACTAACACCCCAATCATGCTTACCTTGAGAATCTACTACCAAATGGCGTTTACGACCTTTGACTTTCTTGCCGCCATCGTACCCGTAAACCTCCCCCTTTTTTCCGTCGTTTCTACCGACTGTGAGTCTGCGATCGCTACTGTTGATTTTTCAAATCGTCCCAACTTTTCTCGGAGTTGGTGTCGTAGTGTGTCATGGATTTTCGGCCCATATCCTAGGCGTTCCCATTTCTGGAAATATTTGTATACTGTCCCGTGATGGGGGAAATCGTGGGGCAACATTTCCCACTGACAACCAGTGCGCTGTACATAGAAGACTCCATTGAGAATTTCTCTGAGGTCTACGGTTCTAGGTCTTCCAAATCCTTGGGGAAGCGGTAACAACGGTTTAATAATTTCCCACTCTCGGTCACTGAGATCGCTAGGGTAAAGTCGGCGGTGTGGTTTGGCAACTTCTGGAAGACGACTCATCAAACTTTTCTTCTCTAGAGTTAGCAATATTGAGGTGAGTGTGCTGAGCTTACTTCCTTTTGCTCGCTGTCCAGTTTTCCTTTATTTTTTCTTTAGGAATCAGCTCTAATAGCTTCTGTCCCAATTTGCTGGAGAGCTCCTGCAGCTCTTAGCAGAACCGTACTATCCGTCATGAGTTCTATCCCAATTTCCCCCTGAGCAAATTCCGTTCTGCTACGCACCAAATAGTCGTTATTATGCAGGCATTTAATTAACGGATTTATCGCTAATTCTGTGCCAATTTTTCCCAAAGCTTCTGCTGCACTACTACGCACAAAATACTCGTCATCATCTAGGCATTTAATTAAGGGCTCTATTGTCGCTTCTTTCCCAATCTTTCCTAGAGCATATGTTGCTCTAAAACGCACATATGATTCATCATCATCCAGGCATTTAATTAACGGATCAATGGCCAATTCTTTGCCAATTTTGCCCAGAGCATCTACCACCTGGTTGACTGACAAAACTATTCAGCAGCATACTTGTACGTTTGTATTTTGAATTCCAGCCGATAACATCGTTTCTGATCTTGTTTTCGCGAAGCTATCACCGGGTCAGGGTCTTGATTAGTTGTGAAACACACCCGTCTCCTTAGTGTCCAGCCATTCTCGCTCATAGGCTTTGATCCACTCCAAACCCTACCGAAAGTAGCTGTTACCCCGCGCACCAGTGAGTATCGACCCACCGACGCTTACCCGTTTCTACAATCCTCAACACCAAGAGCTGTGACGCAAACGAGT
>NZ_JAAHIG010000014.1:0-86825 GCF_010692305.1 Moorena sp. SIO4G3
TGATTTGCGCGGTCTTGGGGGTTTCCCCCATGAGCGACTGCATCAAGACAAGGCGAGCCTGTCTTACGGTAACTTCTAACCATGAGCGACTGCCGTGGTTTCCCCCATGAGCGACTGCATCAAGACATAGAAAGCGAAAATACGAGATTGAGACATTATTTAGCTAGACTACATAGAAAAACTCTCTGCTACTCTAAATCTGAAGAGATGTTGCAGTTATCAATTAGGCTTCTTATTTATTATTTAAAATACCATAAAATCCCCCTTTCTGGTGAAACCATTTCATGAATCAGCAATGCCAAATCCTGAGCCTGGACCTGAGCCTGGAATTGGCGACTAAAAAATAAAATCTTGTTGCGATCGCTCTAATAGAGCGGTCTTTTTTTTTATACCTCGGGAAATTGCCAAAACGGGATGCTCCCGGTGCAATCTTGATATATAAGGGTTTCAGAACCTTAACCGCTCGGGGATCTTAGATCCCCGAGCTGAAGCGCTCATGGTCATCTAAAGATGACTACGGAGTTTGAATATGTTGCAACCCTCTGCCCCAACAGGTAATTTTAGAAACTACATGAGGTTTGGAGTGATTCAAATTAGGTCTGAGGCTCGGGAAATACAGTATTCAAGATCCATTTGCCGTTCTTCTGTATAAAGCCAAAGAAAACTGAATTTGCCATGTACGAATCCCAAGTTATGCACTTACCTTTTATATCAGCTTTTTGACAAGAGTAAGCACCAAGGTTTCCCATACCTAAGTTTTGAAGTGAAACACTTTGCTGAGCTTGACCTGAAGCTCCACAATTAACAGGGTTTGTCACGTACTTATATTGCCTCCATGCAGAATCATACTTGCCCTGCGCCTCAAAAAGTGTTTTATCCACCTGTGATGTACCTGGTGGTGGTTGCATTCCATAGATGTGCTGTGTTACATGTCCTCCCGCAGCCGTATTTGCAGTAGCAACGGCACTGTTCTTAACTGTGGTAATATCTCGGCAAGTAGCAGCTAAAGTAGGTGAAGGTATTGTTAGGCAACTAAGAAGGGAAAGAAATAAGGCCGCAGCGCACAATGACAAAAATTTCATGATTAGCTTCCTTCAGAATTCAAGACAACATTTCCTACGAACTCAGATCATTTATAGTATAGACGATTTGAGCAATTTCTACAGTTTTTTCGAGTTAGAGGTTGTTTTTCTCAACTCACTCCATACAATAGATCCTTTTTTATCGCAGATTGAGGATTAGCGATCCAAAACTGTAGCTCGACTTGCGGCGTTGCATCATTGCGGGATGATATTCAAATTCTCAGAGGCTGAAACCATTCGACTTCTCTCAGGAAGTTTTTGGATCGAAAGTCTAAAGACTGTTCTTGATGGGAGCAGGTCAATTTTGTAAGAACACTTGAACTACAAACCCTTGAACTACAGTGTTTTCGGGGCTTCAGTACCAGTCATGATTTTTTAGTACATTTGTTCTACGAATTTGACCTTCTCCCCAACATAACCTTCCAAACTGAAGTTCCCCCATACACGTGTACTATGAATCCCTCAACTCTTGCGGTGCCTACATTTTGACAGATATTACAAATGTACTACTAAATACAAATCGATTCATCGCCTTATGTAGTGCTGATTTTGGCGCTTATCTATTACTGAAGTTCCCCTGTACAAATGTACTATCTACGCCCAAAAGTTATGCCAATCCTAGCTTTGAGTGCTGTAGAACAATAGTACTACTGGGTACAACCAGTTTGAGAAAATGCTTGTACCTATTGCTATGATTATCTTTCAGCGTACTAGACTAGTGTGGCGCGTACGCGAATGGCTGTTCATTATAGCACAACTTAGTATCCCATGGCCAGAAAACCCTGTAGCCATGTGAAGGTTTGTTTTTGATTAGTGTACACTCTATAATAAAAAATTAATAGACTGAAGTTCCCCTGTACATTTGTACTACTAGATCACGGAAAGGCTATCCCCATAAGGGATAAGTTTTATTTAGCCTGACCCTTGTGTGCCCATGTAATTTTCCAATTTTCTTAAGATTTAAGGTTGGGTAACTTCGGCTATAATGTAGTCATGTATATAGAACGAGTTCCCAATCGAAATTCACCACCTGCTGTCCTTCTCAGGGAATCATACCGAGAGGGAAATAAAGTTCGTAAACGCACCCTAGCGTTCTCTGTCTAAATTACCTGATGATGTCATCGAAAATTTACGCATTGTACTCAAAGGAGGAGTGGCCGTTGAAAATTATGGGGAGGCTTTTCAGATAAAAAGAAGCTTACCTCATGGCCATATTTCAGGGGTTCTAGGCACTCTGAACAAATTAGGAGTTCCAGAACTAATAGATGGGAAAGCTTCAAAAAATTGGGCAGTTATCATCGCCATGATAGTTGCCCGAATAATTGACCCCTGTTCAAAATTGGCAACGGCTAGAGGATTAAATCAGGAAACTTGTGGTTCATCTTTGAGCCATCTACTCGGAGAACGAATCAACAGATGAAGATGACTTATATGAAGCCCTAGATTGGCTAATAGCTAGACAAACAAGAATTGAAAATGAACTGGCGAAAAAGCATTTAGAAGAGGGTGCATTAGTTCTGTATGATGTCAGTTCCACCTATTTTGTTCGCGAAGCGTCGGCTTTGCCGAAAGGAAAAACCTGTCTAAGAGCGAGCTACGGTTATAGTCGAGACAAAAAAAGCGGTGCGACCCCGGTCGGGTTTCCCGACCATGGGAACGCGCACCAAGAGAGAGGAAAACAACAAATAGTATTTGGCTTGCTGTGTAATCGAGAAGGATGTCCCATTGCTGTGGAAGTTTTTGAGGGAAATACATCCGACACTAGCACAATGGCCTTACAAATGGAGAAAGTCCGTCATCGCTTTGGACTCTCCAGAATCATCTGGGTTGGAGATAGAGGCATGATTACTCAAACCCGCATCAACCAAGAGTTCTCGACAAGGGAGGATCTCGATTGGATTACAGCCTTAACTGCTCCTCAAATCAAACTCTTGGCTGAGCAAGAAGTGATTCAACTGGGACTGTTTGATGAACAAAATTTAGTGGAAGTCGAATCAGTAGATTATCCGGGGGAAAGATTAATCGCTTGTCGCAATCCAATAACTGCTGAATCGAGGGCTCAAAAACGAGAAAAACTCTTACAGAAAACAGAAGAAGAATTAGAAAAAATTGTCCAAGCCACTCTCCGAGAAAAAAGGGTTTTAAAGGGTGCTGACCAAATTGGCCTCCGAGTCGGAAAGGTGATTAACAAGTATCGAGTGGGGAAGTTCTTTGAACTGGAAATCACGAACAACAGCTTTTCCTACACCCGCAAGCCCCAAGACTTAAAAGTCGCCTCTGCCTTGGATGGATTATATGTGATTCGTACTTCTGTAGAAACCGAAGTTTTAGATGCTCCGGCTACAGTGAAAGCTTACAAAAGTCTGTCTCAAGTCGAACAGGCTTTTCGCTCTTATAAGACGATGGATTTAAAAGTCCGTCCCATTTATCACCATCTCGAAAGCCGAGTCAAATCTCATGTTTTTCTTTGTCTGCTGGCTTATTATGTGGAATGGCATATGAAGCAGGCTCGCTTCACCGATTCTTTTTGATGACGAGGACGACACCCCCATTGATTGGGATGGAGTTACTCCTGTTAAACGTTCAAAAAAAGCTAAATCCCACGGCTCGTAAGAAGCGGACAGCCCAGAACTTACCCGTACACAGCTTTTCGACTTTGATGACAGATTTAGGAACAATTACTCTCAAAACAATTGCTTCTAAATTAGAGGGGGCTGATCTGACTTTTTTGAAAATTACTCAACCCACACCAGTCCAACAAAAGGCGTTAGATTTACTTGGTGTTTCCCTATTTGTACCCAGTAAATGACCGAGATAAAATCTGCTATTCCTTACCCTGCATAGGTTGCCCTTTTTGTCAAAGGGGGAACTTCAGTCAAAAACAGTCCGCAACTTGCTTTCCTTTGCTCATTATCGGTTCAAGCAATTCTTAAAACATAAAGCTTTTGAGACAGGCAAGCTTGTGGTTGATGTCTGGGTCGCCTACACTAGTAAAACTGTTAGCTGGACAGGGGAACTCGTAAAAATTGGTGGAAGTAAAATCATCAAGTCTCAAATTGATGGTAAAAAAATGGATAGAGATATAAATGGCGCTCGTGGGATATTCCTGAGAGCTTTGGTAGATACACCCTGGGTGAACGATCACCTTGCATTGGCGGGCTAATGTCTATCTTGGTAGACTTTGGTAGCTAAAAAGTATCGGAACTATAGCAATCCTAAACTCTGTGATTCTGAACTCCTGCAACTGCTTGATTACTCCGCTTCCCCAATCAGGGTAAAAGCCGCCCATTCCACTGGATTTGGGTACTGTTTAAGAGTCGTAAGCATGGCTTGACGCAGAGCAACTGCTTTGTCAGGTGTTTGTTGTAGCTGGCGATAGAATTCAGTCATCAGGTCAGCTGTGGAGTCATCAGGTACTTTCCAGAGGGAAACAACCACACTAGGTACACCAGCAGCAACTAAAGAACGGGATAATCCAATCACGCCATCACTGGTAACTCTACCTCTACCAGTGTTGCAAGCGCTTAAAACTACTAACTCAGCACTAAGCTTGAGGTCGAGTATTTCACTAGCACTGAGAAAACCTTTATCTGTTTTAGTCGGAGCAAGGGCGATCGCTCCTGGTAAACCTAATCCCTGGAAGTCATTCAGTAAGCCGTGAGTAGCTAGATGTATGATCTTTGCCTTTGACATTTGCTCAACTACTGCTTCCTTGGTGGCTTGATTGCCAATCAGGGCTTGAGTATTGAACATCTTGGCGATCGCTAGCGCTTCTGTTTCTGTTCCAGGAAGAGGGGGCAAACCTTGAGGCATAGTGGGATTACCAATTACTAGCATCTCTTCTCCTGAAACCTGTTCCCGTTGCTGGTTAGTTAAATCCAGCACCTGAATCGAGGGAGCAGTGAGCATAGTATGTTTTTCGATCAGGTATTGACCAGAAGCGTCTTGTAGTGCTGGGAAAGGTACTAGAAACAAAGATTCGTGGGGAATAAAAGTAACACGAGCTTCGGGATTAGTAGGTAAGAGTTCGGCAATTGGTTCAATGAGCAGTTGATGCAGTTGTTTTAATCGTTCAGTTTGACCAGCTCTCTCTGTTTTAGTCAATCTTTCTCTGGGAACTAAATCAACTAGGGATGGGCTTCTTCTTAAAAAAATCGATTTACGAGTGATAACAACCAATTCTTTCAGAGATGTATCCAGATTAGTTAAATCAACCTGACGAAAAGCGATTTTACCTGTAGGTTTAATTACCCAAATGTAAAGCTCTTTGTCTTGAAGTTGCCGCACACCTTGGGCTTCGACAACTTCTTTGATAATCGAGTATAAAACTATTGTCGAGTTTTGTTGTTGGGTAATTTTTTGAATTTGTTTGATGTTCGGAGGAGCAATCGGTTTGTGATTTTTGAGGTTTGGTTCAGACTCTGATAAACCTCTCGCTAATAGTTCAACAAAGGCTCTTGCTCGTCCTCTTTCAGTAATTTCTAGGGCTTGATTGAATTGTTTTCGTTCTACTAAATACTCTTGTAAAGTGCTATAAGTTGTTTCATGAGTTTCAAATATTGATACTCTCTCAAGGTCATTGCTGCCTAAGTTTGACCGCAAAGACTCCCAAATTTCAATGGCAGCAAAGAGAGCCTCATTTGCTTCTTGAGGATTTCCGGCTTGATAGAGAGCATCACCTAAGTTACTCAAAGCTCGTCCCTTGGCGTGGCGATCACCTAGTTGCTTGGCAATTTTTAAACTTTGGCGTTGGTAGTTTACTGCTTGGTTGTAGTCTTCTAGAGCATGGTAAATTATTCCCAAATTTTCTAGGGCTACTAACTCTCCATAGTTATCTTGCAGTTTTTGTGCGATCGCTAAACTCTGCTGAGAGTATTCAATTGCTTGGTTATAGTCGGTCAGGGTATAGTAGACCAAGCTCAAATTAGATAATGCTCTTGCCTTTCCAGGTAGGTTATCGGATGTTTTAGCGATCGCTAAACTTTTTTCTTGGTATTCAAGTGCTTTGGTATATTCCTTTTTAGCGTAGTAAGCTAATCCGATATTGCTTACTATATTCCTTTCCAGCTCAGACTCATCGGTTGAGTTTACTAGTTCTAGACCCTGTTTATAGTATTCAATAGCTTTGTCATAGTTTCCTATTGCGCCATAAGCTGCTCCTAAGCCACTAAAAGCTTGCGGTTTTCCTCTTAATTTTTGGTCTGATTTGGCAATAGTAAAATGCTGTTGATGATAGTCTATAGCTTTGCCATATTCTCCCAATCTATAGTGAGTTACTCCGAGGTTATGCAAAGCTTTTAATTCTCGCAATTTATCGCCAAATTTTCGTGCAAATTCTAAGTTTTTATGATAGCATTCGGCAGCTTTAGTGTAATCTTTAGCAGCAACTTGTAAGGAAAATCCTTGAGAATTTATGAGTAATTGTTCTTCTTCCAGACACTCTCGAATTTCCAGTACCAGGACTGTCAGTCGTTCTAGTTCAATTGCTTGAGTCTTGTTTGACCTCTTGCTCTGATTGACCGCCAAATCTGATCGATTAACCTGGGTTGGCAAGGCAGAGTTTTGATTGTCTGACCTTGGTGATGGTTTTCCTGGGGAAGGATTGGGAGGATTTACAGGATTTACAGGATTTACAGGTTCAATAATTACTGTTGTTGAAGGTTCTGGCGGTAGTAGTGCTGGAAAATCTGACTGTAGTTGTGGTGGTAGGGTTGCTAATGGCTTTGGGTCGATGACTGAAGCAGCTTCAATAATGGGTGGTTCTATAGGCAGGAACGCTGGAGCTTCAGGTGGTGCTGGGACTAGAGAGCCTGAACTTTTGAAAGTAAAATTCTGGTTTTCGAAATCTAGAATTGAATTAATATTAGGAGTATTAATTCCCATAGCATCAAAAAGAGTAACGTTGCCACTCTCACCATTACTACTAGCAGCATTTATATCACCAGCATTAATACTTCCCTCTGTAGCGAATAATTGAACCTCTCCTCCTTTACCTTCGACAGAGGAAGAATCAACTACCCCAGCACTAGTATCAATATTTCCTGTATCGCTAACGGCAGTAATATCACCACCATCACCATTATTACTGGAAGCCTTGAGACTCCCGGTAGTGATATTACCTTCTGCTTTCAGGTCAATATTTCCACTATCACCACTTACCGCCGTTGAATCCAGTGTGCCACTACTAGTATCAATCCCTCCTTGTCTACTATTGAGGAAAATTCTGCCACCATCGGAAGTAATTGATGCTGTCCGAAGATTACCTTCTGCTTCAATAACTACTTGCTGACCAGCGCTGATATCCTGCACCACCACATCACCAGGATTAATACGTCCCTGTCTAGCGAATAATTGAACCTCTCCTCCTTGACCTTCCACAGAGGAAGAATCAACTACCCCAGCACTAGTATCAATACTTCCTCTATCCCTAACGGCAGTAATATCACCACCATCACCATTATTGCTGGAAGCATTGAGACTCCCGGTAGTGATATTACCTTCTGCTTTCAGGTCAATATTTCCACTATCACCACTTACTGCCGTTGAATCCAGTGTGCCACTACTAGTATCAATCTCTCCTTCCCTACTATTGAGGAAAATTCTTCCACCATCCGAGGTAACTGATGCTGTCCGAATATTACCGTCTGCTTCAATAACTACTTGCTGACCAGCACTGATATCCTGCACTACTACATCACCATCTTCAACCTGGATACCAGAACCGATCAGTTGTACTGTACCATCACGATTTACCTCAATTCCTGTAGCATCACCGCCGCCAACTGTCAGCAGTTCCGGTAGGGAAAGGGGAGTGAAGGGAACAGTGGCAGAGGGGGAAACTTCTAAACTGAGAATATTACCTCGCTGGGAAATACGGAGTAAATTTTTTCCAGGCACAGCCTCAATAGTAACTTGACCACCAGGGGCAGTAAGAGTGCCATTACTGATCACAGTACCACCTACTAAGGTTAAATTCTGCCCCTCTTTAACTGCTAAATCCGCTAAATTGATGATCCCACCTGGTTGGGAAACAGCAAAATCAAAAGTATTGGGCTTGCCTACCAAAGAAGCATAGTCATTGCTACCAATGGCGTTAAACCACCCGCCATCAAAACCAATACCAGTAGCGGTGCTGGCGGTAAAAGAAGCAGGTAAATCGATGCTGGCACCAGCACCAAAGACAATCCCGGCGGGGTTAATCAGGAATAAATTGGAATTACCCCCTGTAACCTGGATTAAGCCATTAATTACAGAAGCATCACCACCAGTGACTCGCCCTAGGATATTTTCGATATTAGGATTAGAGAGAAAGTTGGCAATCTGACCTTCACTCAGACCAAATTTCTGGAAGCTATGAAAGAGATTCGCACCATCTCCCGACAGCTGACCACCATCAATGTTGAATTGGTTACCCTCAGGGTTGACAACAGTACCAGTACCATCGTTGGCTTCAACTATCGGTTGCGCTTGCACAGGGGTTGGCAACGGGCAACAGGTCAAATAGGTTGAAGAACAAACAAGCAGGAAAAACTTAGTTGCTGCTGATCTTCCCTTACCCATGATCTGGCTCAACAGGTGAAGACAGCTCAATGTTAGTCTCATAAGTTATGGAATTCATCGAGAATCTGGGTCGAATACACCCTTTTCAAGAAAGTAGACCTAGATTTAACAGGGGGCTACTAGAGCGGATTTGGTATCAAAGCTCTACAGCTTCATTCCTTCGGAGAAATCCCCCTTGGGATGAGAACACTTGGTTTAATCTTTGGGAAATATCCAGCATCTCAGTTTCCTGTCAACTATGTATTTATCAGGGCTAATTCCTCCGTTTTATGCAGATTGTTGGTTTTTGTTACAAAACTTAACATACAGACTCGTTGGGCCTGTCTGCTTGCCTCAATAGCCCATGGCACCGAGAGTGGGATCGAGACAAAAAAGCTTTCGCGTAGCGGCTCGTACCGAGCCTCGGGTTTTGTAATGAGCAATTTGAGGGGGTGGCAGGTCAGCTATAGTTCTGTTGAGAAAGTACTATGAACGCCATAGCCAGAGGGCAAATCTCAAGGGCAGTGCGCCTGTTTTCAACATCCCGATCATGCCGTAAACATATCAATAATTACTCCAACTACTGTTAGTTTAAAAAATCTTAGTTAACTTGGATTACCTAGCAGTTTATCCCGCAGCTGCTTAATGCGATCGCGTAACTTTGCTGCGGTTTCAAATTCCAAGGTCTTTGCTGCTTCCTTCATCTGTTCTTCTAACTGATTAATCAACTCCGGAATCTTCTCCAAAGGTACATCATCCACCTGTTCAAACACCGCTTCCAACTGTTGGGAATTCAACCGTCGGGAGACATCCAAAAATGTCAAAATCGGGTTGTTTGCTGTTTTGCGAATCGGCTGTGGTATAATGTTATTTGTGATATTATACTCAATTTGAATCTTACGACGGCGATTAGTCTCATCAATCGCTTTTCTCATGCTTTTTGTAAAGGTATCAGCATACATAATGGCTTGCCCTCGGACATGACGTGCTGCTCTGCCTATAGTTTGAATAAGCGATCGCTCTGCCCTGAGGAACCCTTCCTTATCGGCATCCAAAATTGCTACCAGAGAGACTTCCGGCAAATCCAACCCTTCTCGCAACAAGTTCACCCCAACCAATACATCAAATTCACCCTGGCGCAACGCCTGCAAGATTTCAATCCGTTCAATAGAGTTAATATCCGAGTGCAAGTAGCTTATCCGAATATCCCGTTCTTGCAGATACTCTGTCAAATCCTCAGCCATGCGCTTGGTTAAGGTTGTTACCAGCACCCTTTCCTGACAATCCACCCGCTGCTTAATCTCAGCCAACAAATCATCTACTTGACCTACTGTAGGACGGACAAAGATTTCTGGGTCAAGCACTCCGGTAGGACGAATGATCTGTTCCACAACTCGTTCTTGAGATTGTTCCATCTCCCAATCCCCAGGAGTAGCAGAGACAAAAATACACTGATTCACCTTTGCCCAGAATTCCTCTGCCTTCAGGGGTCGATTATCTGCTGCACTGGGTAAGCGAAAGCCATGGTCAATCAACACTTGCTTTCGAGCGCGATCGCCATTGTACATTCCCCGAATTTGCGGCACCGTAACATGGGATTCATCCACTACCAAAAGCCAATCTTCGGGAAAATAATCAATCAAACACTCTGGTGGTTCCCCAAGCTGGCGTCCAGCCAAGTGACGAGAATAGTTTTCCACACCATTGCAGTAACCAATTTCGAGCAACATTTCTAAATCATAGCGGGTACGCTGTTCCAACCGTTGCGCTTCTAACAAGTTCCCAGCTTGCTCTAATTGAGCCAAACGTTCCTCAAGTTCTACCTTAATAGCATTACAAGCTTCTTCCAACCGTTCATCGGGAGTAACAAAGTGACGAGCAGGGTAAATATTTACTCCCTCTACACTTTGGAAAATTCCACCGGTAACTGGGTCAACGTAGTGAATAGCATCAATTTCATCTCCGAAGAATTCTACCCGAATAATTCGGTCTTCATAAGCCGGACCAATTTCTAACACATCCCCCTTCACCCGGAACCGTCCGCGTCCCAATTCTAAATCATTCCGGGAATACTGTACTGAGACTAAATCCCGTAAGAGTTGGCGTTGGTCAACTTCGGTATTCACCCGCAGAGGAATCGAGGCTTTTAAATATTCTGAGGGGATACCCAACCCATAGATACAGCTAATGGAAGCCACCACAATGACATCCCGCCGTTCAAAAAGCGATCGCGTAGCTGAGTGCCTCAGCATATCAATTTCATCATTAATTGACGCGGTTTTCTCAATGTA
Organism: Moorena sp. SIO4G3; assembly: GCF_010692305.1. Lineage (NCBI taxonomy): Bacteria > Bacillati > Cyanobacteriota > Cyanophyceae > Coleofasciculales > Coleofasciculaceae > Moorena > Moorena sp. SIO4G3. The sequence goes on from NZ_JAAHIG010000014.1 coordinate 10,913, forward strand.
GGTGTCAGTGACCGGGATATAAGCTTCCGGCTGGTAGTAGTCATAGTAGGAAATGAAATACTCCACCGCGTTATGGGGAAAAAACCCCCGCAATTCGTTACATAACTGGGCAGCCAAGGTTTTGTTGTGGGCAAGTACTAGGGTAGGTTTGCCGACTTTTTCAATTACCGATGCCACGGCGAAAGTCTTACCTGTCCCCGTAGCACCCAGTAGAGTTTGGATACGGTTGCCAGCCTTGAGGTAAGTGGTGAGTTGGGAAATAGCTTGGGGTTGGTCCCCTGTTGCTTGAAAAGGGGCTTCGAGGTTAAATAGCATCTTAGACGCTTCTGGCACAGCTAAAAAAAAATCCGTAAAAATACTATCTATAATTTCATCATAATTTCTGTAAATTTATAGGTACTGATGGATAGATTATTACCCAAAGTCATTGTCTTGATGCAGTCGCTCATGGGGGAAACCCCCAAGACCGCGCTGCATCGCTAGATAGTTTTAATACTTGGCGAAAATCCGGAGGGGAGGATGACAATTATCTGCTTAACTGCTAATCCCTTAAAGGGTTATCATTACGGATAAAGGATAATAGGTAATGGCTAATGAGTAACGGGTAATTCTACCAATTTTATAGCCATCACCATTTATCATTTACCATCGACTCTCCCATCTTTAATGGGAGAGCATTTTCATCTTTTGCTCAATCAGATAAGCTTTTTTTATTCAACTAATAGTTAAGTTTTTATTAAATAAATTAATATCTCCTTATAATGATGAAATAATAATCATATATTATATCGATACTTCCTTTTATTATTTGAGTAATTGTTGATTTTTGTAATGATTAATCGGTAATTGACATGCATATAATTATTACCGATTATCCCTTACAACCCCCCAATTCATCAAAACTTGTATGTATTCAAAAAAAACAAGTATAAACTCCAGAAACTTTTCTTGATTTAATATCAACATAAAAAACTAGCAATTATGAACTATAGAAATGCTATTCAGCGTATTGAAATATTGTTAGTCGAAGACAATCCTGGTGACTTAGATCTAACTAAAGCTACTTTAAACAATAGCAATATTCGCAATAATATCGAGACGTTTACTAATGGTAAGGAAGCTATGGCATTTCTACGTCGAGAGTCCCCTTATACTAAGGCACCCCGTCCCGACGTAATTTTGCTGGATTTGAATCTACCAGTGATGGATGGTCGTGAAGTGTTAGCACAGATTAAATCTGATCCAAAATTGAGTCTGATTCCAGTGATTATTCTCACTTCCTCAGATTCTGACCAGGACATCCTCACAAGCTACAAGCTAAACGCCAATGCCTACGTCACTAAGCCCTTTGAATTAGAGCAGTTTGTCAAAGTATTGAAGTCAATTGAAAACTTCTGGCTAAGTATTGTTAAACTGCCACCAAAAAATTAAGCATTTCCAATTCATGGTATAGCGTTTGTATCTGGTAATAGGTAATAGGTAATCTAGAATTGATAGTTGATGATTAGGGAGCATGTCACTTATGCAGAACATTTGTACGCTTATCTGGGTAATGGGTAATAGGTAATGGGTAATAGGTAATAGGGGGAGCATGTCACTATCGCCTAATATTTTTACCTGATCTATAGCCCCCTGATGGGTAAAAGCCAAGCTCATATGGTACTAAGTTGATCTGTTCTGCAACTAAGACCGGCTCAATTACAGAATTTTTAGTTTTTGTCAAGTAGTTCATTTGTTATGCAAATTTGACCTGCTCCCGATGATTACCTATTACCTATTACCGTCTTGATGCAATAGCGAGTGGGGGAAACCACGGCAGTCGCTCATGGTTAGAAGTTACCGTAAGACAGTTGAGCCTTAATCAATAAGTTTTACCCCTTTTCTGCATAGCCGACCAACCATAAAGGCTCAACTGTCTAAGGTTTCGTCTCCGGGGGGAACCCCCAAGACCGCGCTGCCTCCCCAAGACCGCGCTGCATCGCTATTACCTATTACCTATTACCTATTACCTATTACCTATTACCTATTACCTATTACCTATTACCTATTACCTATTACCTATTACCTATTACCTATTACCTATTACCCATTACCAAAAATCCCGAGACTATTTGATAACTGATTAACCGGACTTGATCGTAATAGTAAATTGACAATTAAAAAATTTTAATTGCTTTTGGTATACTACAAATCTTCACTGAGAACTTCATGGAAAGCAAACCCAGGGGCAGCCAATACAAAGACAATGGTAGGAAGACCAGCAGTTTTTAGCTGTAAGCTTTCGTAATATTGAGTAAACTTATCGTCTGGTATAGCCATACCCATAAAGATTAAGTCAGCATCAGCGGATGACTCATTAAGAATAGTATTAAAAGAACGCCCTTCGGAAACCAGCACCTGACAAATAACCCCAATCCGCAATTGTTTCACCCAATTACTTAGGTTTGCCCGTGCTGCTTGAGCTGCTATTTCATTAGGAACCACCAACTTGAGGTAAATCTCAGCATTTTGCCACTTCAGGTCGCTGCGCAATAGATAGGCGAGGAGCAACATCAGGCTACCATTGGCTTGCTTACCGCCCCACCAAACATCAATCCGTTGACGACTACCGAAACCCTGCTCCCGATTTTCCCGCAGAATCACTACATTACGCTTTGCCTGGTGTATGTGAGTAATCAAGCGACAGTAAGGCTGGCGACGGCTAAGGGTTTCGTTATCCCCGAGTAAAACTGTATTGGGAACTAGTGGTCCTATACCGTAAGTGTCTACCAGTTGCCGGGCTCCGGTAAAGGGATCCGGTGCTGTTACCAAGCGCACTAGAGCTTGTACACTGCGCCGTTCGAGATACTCACTGATGGTTTGTTCTAACTGTCTCTGCTTAGCAACACTATGGGAACTACTGGGTAAAATACTCGAAACGGTCACTAAACCGCGATTATGGGTCAGAGCATCGGCTAACTCGATCAAAGACCATCGTTTAGTGGGAGCTCCTGACAGCACCAAGATGTGGGGTCGCCAGTTTTTCGGATCAGGGTGATGACTAATCTGAAAAATACCAGTGCGCAACAGTGCCATCCAAATGCCCCGGCGTACATCCCCCCAAGCCGTGCGCAGTTCCCGCTGCTGTAACCAAAGGTAAACCCCCAAGACAATAACAGCTGCTGCCACTGTGGCAAAGGCATTGATCAAAAACATTACGATCAGGCAACCCAATGCCCCTAACAGTGACAGAAACCAATTAACTTTAAAGGAGGGTCGGAACGAAGGACTTTGCAAAAAGCCCTCAATGGCAGCTGCTACATTCAACACCAGATAGGTGGTCAGAAAGAACATACTTAGCACTGGTGCAATGATATCTAATTGACCAAGGCAAACTGCAGCAGTAGCTATTCCCAACGTTACAGCGGTACCAATCCGTGGTTCATCATCTCGTCCACTACCCGTACCTAGGAATCGCATCCAACGGGGTAATACCCCATCTCTAGCTAATGCCTGTAAAATCCGGGGAGCACCCAGAATACTCCCTAAAGCACTGCTGAGAGTAGCACCCCATACCCCAAGTAGGATTGACGGACCCCAAAATGCCATCTGCTTCATAATCAAAGGATTGGCAATTAGGGCATCTCCCCCTACCCGCATCGATAGAATAATTGGTACGATCATATAAACGGCATATCCTGTGCCTACTGCTGCCAGAGTACCGATGGGAATGGCGCGGATCGGGTTGCGTAGATCACCGGACATATTCACCCCAGCCATGATACCGGTTACGGCAGGGAAGAAGACAGCAAAGACACGCCAGAAGGATTCTTTGGAGGTCACCCACAGCTCAATATTAGCTACATCATAAGGGTAATCATGGTTACCGACGAATAGAGCAATTAGGGATAGCGCGATCGCAGCCATAATAAAGTATTGAATGCGGATGGCGAGGCTAGCGGAAGTCAAAGCCAGTATTGCCACTAAAATAGTAGTAATTAGCGCTACATAAAGCTGGTTGAGGTGGGGAAAGGTCTGAACTACGCTCTCGGCAAAACCAATAGTGTATAAGGCGACTGAGAGAGCTTGGGCAAAGTAAAGGGGAATTCCTACGGCACCGCCAGTTTCAATTCCTAGGGAACGGCTAATCATGTAATAGGCACCACCAGCCCTAACAATGCGGTCAGTTGCGATCGCAGAAATAGACAGAGCCGTCAAAAAGGTAATACTGGTGGAGAGGGTAACAATGATGAGGGTACCCACTAAACCAACATTACCAAGTACCCAACCAAAGCGCAGGTACATAATAACCCCCAGGATGGTGAGAATCGACGGAGTATAGACCCCACCGAATGTTCCCAAACCTGAAGTTTTTTCCTGAGTAGGCTCGACAACAGGAGATGAGCGGCGACCAAAGAATAACTTCATATGTCTAAAACACGAATATAGTGCATTAAGCTAATCTGACTATAGGGAATAGGGAATAGGTAACAGAGATTTTCATTCCTTTGGTGTGGGCGAAACGCCCATGGATTTCTGACTTGAAAAAGCCGTCGAGGCAAGCAAGTGCGAAGCGTCCTCGGTGAAATACCAGAGATGTTCATACTTTGTTCTTTGTTGTAAATTCATTTTTGATGGGGGTATAGCTGGAAAATTTTTCAAGTCCTTGGCAGACAATGTCAGTTGGTGAATTGATCCAGGTCCATGAACAACTCCACCAGTTCTACCCCCAAGCCACCGACATTGCAACTCAAGGATGTTACAACGTTGGTAGCCTGGGCTTTTGGTTCAACATTGGATGAATTTCACACCACAGGACTAACTGCTGTCATGGGGTTTTGGGCAAACAAGTAGAAACTGCTAATGAAACGAAGAGAACAGAAACGATAGTCTTTTACTCTGACAGTCTTTTAAGCTGACTACAGAATTAACTTGCTAAATTCCCAACTTTATGCACCCCAATCACGAATTTAAGACATTTTTTGCTCAATGACCAATAATTACCCAATATGGGTAATATCAACTCCGGTTAATCACTTGGTTGATCAATCCAGTCTTCAAGAAGAGCGCCAGTGTGTTGTACTTAACCGGACAATTCTATGTAGAATTCTGTTGGGCTAGATAGTCAGCCCACAGCCTGCGATACCATTCAACTGTAGCGTGAATGACAATAAGCACTATGGAGCCTGATTCTCTACCGACAGAGTTAATTTTGACCCACCCACGTCAGACCATTGGCAATGTTCAACTGGATTGGATACCTCAACCCGGTAACTATCTCGACTTTAAAGGTAAAACCTACACAGTTTTAGAGCGCCGCCACCGCTACTGTCTTAAGTCAGGGCGCTATCGTTTGTATAAAATTGCTCTGTATGTGCAGTCTTCTGGACACCCTAGTGAAAAAAGCCTGCTCCAGGGGCGTTGGGTAATTGGGGATGCCAGCTGCTATTTCAATGCTCACTCTGAATTGATTCGTTGTGCAGTCAATCCAGACGGACCGTGTGATTCTTGCCGCTTTTACAAACCCTTGAAAACCGGAACTAACTCACTAAGGATTACCTAGAACTTCTCCTAGTTCTAAACGCATACCATTGGCAAAATCCCAAGCAGATTGAGCACGTTTGCCAGCTAATTGCACTTGCTGCAACAACAACAGTCCATTTCCAGTTTGAATAATTGGACCGATTGCCTTGGCAATCTTGACAACTTCTCCAGGACGACCTGAACCAACATCAAGAGTAGACCACTCCTGCGATCGCATTTTTAACTGTGAAGGCAACTCGGATAAGTAAGCCGAATCTAAGGGAGCAGTGGCACTGATTTTCAGAGATTTACCCCGAAATGAGGTAACGCAGTTTGGGAAAAATCCCCGAATCTGATTGTGTAACTCCAAGTTGGAGCGTGACCAATCTAGGCCATAATCTGACTTTTGAATCAGTGGTGCATAGGTAGCCTCAGATTGATCTTGAGGAATTGCTTGGATTTCCTGTAACTCTTGCTTCAGTAGGGTTTCAATCAACAAATCAGCTCCCAAATTGCTCAGAGTTTTTGCCAAATCCTGGGCAGTATCCAATAGTCTGATTGGTGTATATGCTTTCAAGAGCATTGCTCCAGTATCCATTCCAGCATCCATCAACATCGTCGTGATGCCAGTTTGGGCTTCACCATTATATAGACACCACTGGATCGGAGCTGCTCCGCGATACTTAGGCAAAATTGAGCCATGTACATTGATACAACCTCCCGTAGGCATATCCAGAATCTCTTGGGAGAGAATCTGCCCATAGGCAACCACCACAAAAGCATCAGCCTTTACCTGCCTGAGCTGAGTTAGGGTTTCCCTATGCTTTTTCAGGCGCTGCGGTTGCCAAACTGGTAGTTTATGTGCTAATGCTATTGATTTTACTGGGGAAGGAATCAGCTGGTTACCACGTCCTCGACGCTTATCCGGCTGAGTCACCACACCCACCACCTCAAATTCAGGATGGTTCAACAAACCTTCCAAACAAGGTAGAGCAAATTGGGGAGTACCAAAGAATACAACTCGCATCTAGAAATTACCAATAACTAATGGGTTGAAGGTTAGCTGGTTGAAGGTTAGCTGGTTGAAGGTTAGCTGGTTGAAAGTTAGCTGGTTGAAGGTTAGCTGGTTGAAGGTTAGCTGGTTGAAGGTTAGCTGGTTGAACGCGCACGCGTGGCCTTTTGGCCAAGGTTAGCTGGTTATACATCCAGATTTGAGTTGTTAAGGCTCTAATCTTCAACCTACCCTACAAGGGACGCCCAAGGGAAACAACCAAATAACTTTCAAGCAAATAACCTTCTAACCTTATAACTAATGACTAATCCACAGCAATTTCCACCCGACGATTACGTTGCTGATTAACCTCAGTATCATTAGCGACCAGAGGACGAGTTTCTCCGTAGCCAATAATCAGCCAACGGTATGGATCGTCTAAAGCACTACTAAGATACTGCTGAACTGCTTTGGCACGCTTAAATGAAAGGTTTCGATTCTCTTTGGCTTCGCGGGGGTTGTCGGTGTGGATAGCAATCCGGATTGTACTGCCGGGATAGGCTTGCAAATCTGTGACAATTTTCTCTAGGATCAAACCTGCTTCTGGGCGTAACGTACTTTTACTTTTCTGAAATAAAATATCACTGGGCAACGTGACTTTCAACTTGTCGGCAGCCGAGGCAGCTAATCGATTGCCATTGCTATTACCAACTAATGGAGCATCGCTACTTAGAGTCGATGGTTCCTTGAGGAGCAAAGTGATCCCTTGGATGCGCTTTTCGAGAGATTCATTCCCTCCCGAGGTTCCCAATTGAGTTTCCAACATTGTCACGTCCTCACTCAATCTCTTCAGTCGCTTGTCTAACTCACTTAGCTGAGCTTTGACCTGGACTCTTTGAACCGGTGTCAATTGTTTTAGTAGATTGGCTTCCGTTGGTTCCCGAATTGAACTAAAATTGAAAAACCTTGATTCTCCCTTGTTATCCAGATGCTCCAGTAATTTTAATATCAGGGGTTTTTCTGGATTCGGGTTAGGGTAAGCATTGGCAACAACAATGCCAAATATCAAGGCCAAGCCACTCCCTACGCCTAGCAGTAGTAGCCTGAAAATTAAGATCAGTAGGCAGTTCAGTATACTTATTGAGGTTTCAGGTCTGTTATTGGTGTTGGAAGTAGCGGGTTGAGTCACACCGAATTTTGTTAGATCTCCTTCAACATAATGAGGCAGGATTCTCCAATTGTACTCCGTTAGGGGTCAAACGCGGGTATTTAACATTATATAAGAATTCAAGAAAACCAGGTTTAATTAAAAATGATTATCATAACACTAACCCCTCCAAACCAACCAGTTAATTCCAATTCCAAGCCTAACAACTTTTAACAACTTTTGTGTGAGGGCTACCCACTTCAGCCAAGACCTCTTAGGGGAAGGAAAGAGTGTTAATTGTTAATTTTTCCCTGGCTTATTTTCTTTGTCTGCCTTCGGTACCTTCATAGTGGAGGGTAATGGTAACTGACTGAGTCGAAGTGTAAGAAACCCCCTCCGTAATGCAGGGTCGGTAGGGCGAGTTGATCACTTTTGAGCCTTTTACACCTAAAGTTAAGGAACTATAGTCTAGTTTCTTGGGGTTGCTCCTCTAACTAGAAACGCTAATTAGTAACTGAAAGACCAATCAATGTTGAAAAGGCAATTGAGTTTAGCAGGATGGCTTAAAAATCAACCACTAGGACTCTTGTTAGCAACTTTGATGTTGATAACATCTAGCCTATTTGCTGAGAAAGCCAAGGCTAATGAATCCTTCGTAGCCAGTCAATCATCGGTGATATTTTCCCAGCCTTTAAGGGACGCAACAGAAGCTATCAAACCTGATCTAACGGAACCATACGTTCAGAGTGACCCGCTCAACAGTCCTTATCCTATTCCTTGGAATTGGGTCTTGGAAACCCACGCTGAACTGGTTGCTAATCAGAGTTTTGGGTCTAGGTACTATCGCAGCCAATCACTAGTGTCTCCCGATGGCAAGTATGCTGCCTATAGTCGGATTCAACTACAAGCACAGCCGGAACTGTACCGCAGCCGCATCAGTAGTGTAATGTTTCTAGAAAATTTGCAGACTGGAGATTTGCGCATCATAACTGCATCTTCTCCCTTAGCTAACCATATAAATGATGATAAATTAAGCGGCGCGATCTCTATTCTGATTCCGGTGTCTTGGACAGAGTCAAGCGATCGCCTTCTAGGGCGGCAATTTGAAGGTTTTTTTAATACCTCAGATGCTTCTGATTACGCAGTAATTTGGGATCGGAACCAAAATACTGTCACCACCTTGGCTCCTAAGCGCATTCATTATACTAATGCACTGTTGCTAGGCTGGAGTCAAGCTAATCCAGATCAAGTGCTATTTCAGGCTGGTGAGTTGGGCAATGAGTATTGGCCAATGTGGTCTGTTGAACCCAATGGTTACACTGCTCTTACCTTTGAGGATGAACCTATGGTTTATGGTGAATCAGTAGAACACATTTGGTCTGGTGCCCAGGCACGGTGGTAATGCCCAAGTATTAAGGATAAGGATGAAGGATGAAGGATAAATTTTCATAATTCATCCTTCATCCTTCATCCTTCATAGTTTACCAATTATCTTTGGTGTTGTGCTACCAATTTTTTTAGGTAAGAGTAAGCTTCTTCTGGTGAAAGAGTGAAGATTTGACCTTTGCATAGAATTTCGTACCTTCCTAAGTAATAACCATGTCCACCAATTAAACCCATCTTTGCGGCTTGATTGCCAAGCTTGGTTAATTCCTGTCGAATTGAATAGTCCAATTCTTCTATTGGTTGATCAATAACTTGATTAATAGTTTGTTCCTTCATGTTTGACCGCTCCTCGTTTATTTATAATACTGCTTTATGCACCCCATAACCCATCGACCTGGCGATAGCGGTCAACAAATTGGGCACTTGCCTGGATTAACTGCATGAATGTACTCACTTCCTGATGTCGGCCATCCCCGTTTATAGGATGCTTCTTCAGGTTTACCCCAACCTAACTGCAATATAATTTCCCAAAAGTTGTAATTCTTATATTCATAGAGATTTGCCCATTCCGTTTTTTGGGCGACCTCTTTTACATCATTGGGCATAATTTTTTGATAGTCTTTACCAAAATTAATACTTAGGTATAAGTCCATACCTTGGATGCCTGTATACCAAAACTCTAAGAGGTCAGCTTTGGCAGCTTTAAGGATTTTCAGGTCACTGTCTAGGGCGGCTAACTGCTCATCAATAGCAGGATAACGTAGAGTCTTTCCTTTCATAGTCAGTTCGCGCCAAATAATGCCTGAAACTTGGTGTTGCCGTTGGTAGCTGTGAACTGCGGCTTTAAAGTCGTTATAAGCACTGAACTTTTGAATTCCCTCCGGTTTCAGAAAGCGATCAATCACAGGGTTACCAGACACCGAAGCTGCCAGATTAAGACGTTGCCCATTCATGCACGAACGACGTTCTTGAGCCAAAATTTCGATTAGCTCCTGTGTGCTGTAAACCTTGGACATCAGCACGGATGTTAACTGTACTTACAAATAGCTTAACCCGTAAACGTGACAAAAAAATAGGGTAAACGCCAATGGCAGTTCACTCATGACTAAAACAATTGTCTTCATGTTACGTTGTGGGAGTTTGATTGGATGGATGTCTCAGCACTAAGCCAATTAAATCACTCTGATGTTAACTGAGCATTTATATCATTGACAGTGCGCAGCTTTAACTCTACAGATTCTGAACGGGGTAGTAAGTTAAACACTTCCCGAAACACATCATCTATCTGTTCATAAGGAACTTGTCCAATTTCGTTGAGTACTACCTCTGCATTTTGGTCAATCAGTACTGTCTGGGGAATTAAATCTTGGTAGTAGTATCCCGCTTCTGTGGGTGTATAGGTAGCATCGGCTAACAAAGTGTCGATGTTGACTGGAATAAAACTCGCTGCCCTACCATAAGGCTCCTGTAACTTAGAGATAGTCACAGAATATAGCTTGCAATCCCTACTGTCATCTACGTAGAACACCAACAAAGCTGGCTTTTTCCTGCGCAAAGAATCTTCTAAGGTAATTCGTGGTGGGACTATAGAGCCATTACCAGCATACAGAGCAAAAATATTACCATCAAAGCTGTCATCATCGAAACTTGCTAATGCTGATGGTGTTCCCAGTAGATACCAGCAGCTCAGTAAGCCGACAAGAATCAATAGGCATTTGGAAACAAATCTGCGCCTTACACAGGAACTATATGTAATAGTCCTGTATCGGAATCCTGCTAAACCGTCTATCATACCGAATTATTAGCCCTTATCTCAAATCCGAGGTGAATCCAAGTCCAAGGGTTTCAAAAATCGCAACAATCACTATAGCAATTGTAATTCAGTTGTGAACCCTAGTGCAGGCATATTGGCTGCACTACCAGCATAACTAGACTTAGGCGTACTTAGGCGTGAGTCAACCGGATGAATGATCAATGGTGACGAGGGTGTTTTCTCTCCCAGCAGAGAAATGCTACGGATGACTAACATCATATACTGCACCCACGCGATCGCATATACTGCACCCACGCGATCGCATTCATCACTGTATCACTGTCAGATCAGCAGGAGCGACCCAAGGGCAGTTTACCTGCCCATTGGAACGCGCGCCTTAGATTTCCGATCAGGGAAAATTATGAAAAATCCTCGGTTGCTGATGCCCAAGGCACAGTTGATCAGCAGAAGTGATGGGCAACACCACTCCAGCGAAAGGAATTGATAGTCAACTGCCTCAACCCTTGCTACCACAATATCTAGGAATATACCAATTACTCTTAGGTGTAACATTATTCGGTTCAGCCGTCAGGATAATCGTACCATCCTCCCCAACAGTCCAACCCTGAGCTTCCACAATTTTCTTCGGACGAGAAGGAGTAGGAGTAGAGGCAGTTCGGCGTTTCCCTCTCATGGGCAAGTAACTGACCTCAGGGGTAGGAGTAGAAGTAGCTTCTTCGATCTTCTCTTCTTCAGTATCAAGGGTGATCCAATCTACCAGTACAGACTGTTGATTGATTGGGTCTAGGGGACTCGGGGGTAAGCCACCTCGTCCAGTAACAATGAATTCACCCAGTTCATCTACAGCTACTTTTCCACTCCTGGGACAGTTGGCAACAATTAATGCTGAAGGGTCAACTACTGATGTTGGTAAGTTTTCAGGATCCTGTGCTGAGTTGGTAATATCCCTAGTCACAGGCCCAGATTGACCGCTGCTAAAGCTAATAGCTGCTATTTCACTATCATTATTCTCAAAAGCAAGGGATTCGATTATCTTTCCATCTGAGTCTGTAAACGCACTGGTATCTTCCAGTACTTTCATATTGAATAAGCCCTCGAGGGTGATGTCGATTCTTCCACCATCCCCTTTCTGAGCATTAGCAAATATATCGCTACCTTTCTCATCATTAGTTAAAGGCAGCGCTAGTAATACTCCACCAGAAATATCGATATTTCCACCATCGACCCCATTTCCTGTAGCGCTAGCCAAAATTAGGCTGTTGTTATCGAGTATGATCACTCCTGGTACATTGATATCGATAGTTGCTGCATCTTTGTCTTCGGTTTTTTGTCCAGTAGCAGCTATAAGTTGGCCGTTGTCTAGGGTTAGAGAATCAGCCTTAATTTCCAGTGTGCCAGCCTGTCCTAGCTTGCTCTCATCCACTTCAGTCTCTGGAAAACCATTCTGAGTTAATGGTACAGCGCTTACTGCTATTCGTGCTCCCTTCTCGACAGTTAGCTCGTCTGTTTCTATAGTCACATTTTGAGCCGTACCCCCTTCGGTTGCTGCAGCGAATATTCCTGCGGGAGATTTAGGATCCTCTGGTAGATTTGGACTTATAGGATCATCTGGTAGAGTTCCACTTAACAGCACTGAGTCTTTAGCCACCACTTCCACGTTTCCTGCGCTCCCTGTTTCGGTAGAAGCAGAAATTTCGCTGTTGTTTACGGTCAAGGTGTCTAAATCTAATCTTATGTCACCACCTCGGCTTTTTTGGGAAGTGGCGATGACTTTAGCACCATCGGTTACTTTCACGTCATTGGCATCAATTTCGATATCACCACCCCGAAAGTAACTTTGGCTTTGAGCATTCAAAAGTGCACCATCTGATAGACGAAAGGTCGGTGTTTCTATCTTAATAAGTCCTCCTTCAGCCTTGGCTTGATTTCCAGTTTCGGTAAATATGCCACTTTCTCTTTTCTGTGTTTGATCGGAATTAACCCAAACCCCAGAGATGTCAACAAAATCTGTGGTCTTGACGTCAACATCACCTGCTTTTATTTTGCCATTAGTAGAAGCTTGTATTCTCCCTCCATTTTTGAGGGATAGAGAGCGAGCTTCAATGTAAATGTTAGCAATGTTAGCAGCGCCTTCTTCTAAGGTTTGATTGTTTCCCGCATCCCGACCTATGTTAGTTTTGATTGCGCTACTTAAGCCGGTAATATCAATCTTCTCCTTAACCTTTATGGTGATGTTTCCAGGATTTCCCTTACTGTTACGATTAACCTCAGCAGTGATACTGCTCTTATTGCTTAAGGAAAGTAAACCAGCTTCAATGATTATGTCGTTAGCATCACCTGTAGCTCTCCTTTGGGATTGCGCTTCAATTTGAGCCCGATCTTCCATGATGAAGTCTCANTACTCCCTACTCCCTACTCCCTACTCCCTACTCCCTACTCCCTACTCCCTACTCCCTACTCCCTACTCCCTGTTCCCGTTGCTAAATCACTAATTACTAATCACTAAACCCATGCCAAATACATTAAACAGACAAGTAAACGGAGATCCTGCCCCCCAACAACACCAAGAAACCTTGACTTCTCCAACACCAGCTTCATCTCGGGATGATTGGTCTGAGGCCACTCAAGAACTACTCGATAGTTTACCCCAAGTTTGGACAAGGGGACTGATGTACTTTCTAATCACATTTGTTGGCCTGATTTTGCCCTGGGCTATACTATCTCAAGTGGATGAAACCGGTACGGCTAGGGGACGACTAGAACCGAAAGGAAACACGGTGAGGCTGGATGCAGCTGTGGCGGGAACCGTAGAATATATTAAGGTAAAAAAGGGAGATAAAGTAGACGCTGGACAACAGTTATTAGTATTAGAATCTGAGTTAGTTAATTCAGAGCTAAGGCAAGTACAAGATAAGTTAAAAGGTCACTTAAATCGCTTGTCTCAGTTAGAGTTGCTGAAAAATCAATTAGTGGTAGCATTGGCAACTCAGCAGCAACAAAATCAAGCTCAAGTGTTGGAAAAACAAACACAAGTAGACCAAGCGCTACAGAATCTGGAGGCTCTGAAGAATTCCTATGATTTACAACAAGAAGAAAAGTTAGCTCAAGTTAATCAGGCGCGTCAGACCTTTAAACTTAGTCAAAAGTCTTTTAATATAATTGAGAATCGTTTGGATAATGCTGAGCGGGAGGTGAACCGTTACAAGGATGCCTATGAGGAAGGGATTGTTTCGGAAATCCAAGTAGTAGACCGGGAAGATTTGCTACAGGAGAGGCAACGGTTGTATGAACAAACCAAGTCAGAGATTGAGCAGAGTAAGTTACGTCTAACTGAACAACAGAGTAGTTATGAACGAAGCCTTCGACAAGCGCGAGCAGAGATTGAACAGGCACAGTTACGACTAAAGGAACAACAAAGAAGTTATCAGACTCTGAGCCACTCGGGTAAATTAGCGCTGCTGAGGGTGGAGGAACAATTGAAGAATTTGGATACACAAATAACTACCCTCAATTCAGAAATTGCTCAAAGTAAGGGTGAGATTAACTCGTTGCAGCTTCAGTTAAAGCAACGAGTGTTAAAGGCACCGGTCAGTGGTACGGTGTTTGAATTACCGATTCAAGCGGCTGGAGCGGTAGTGCAGTCAGGAACTATGGTGGCGGAAATTGCACCCTCAGGTTCGGTGTTGGTAATTCGAGGGCAGATGGCAACGACTGAAAGTGGTTCTTTAGAGACAGGAATGCCAGTGAAGCTTAAATTTGATGCCTATCCGTTTCAGGATTATGGAGTTGTAGCAGGACAGTTAGTAGACATTTCTCCTACTACCTCTGAGGTGGATACTCCTAATGGTAAAAGAGCAGTTTATGATTTAGAAATTGAACTGAAGCAGGATTGTATAGCTTCGGCTGATAAGTGTATTCCCTTGCGTCCTGGAGATACGGCCATGGCTGAGGTGATTGTGCGCCAGCGTCGGATTATTGATTTTATTCTCGATCCCTTTAAGAAGTTACAGCAGGGAGGGTTGAAGTTGTAGATGTTGGGTGCATTTCATATTTGTAAATCTATAACTAAAAGAAGTGTGGGGAGGGTGGGGAGAGGGGGAGATAGGGAGATGGGGAGATAGGGAGATAGGGAGATGGGGAGATAGGGAGATAGGGAGATAGGGAGATAGGGAGATGGGGAGATAGGGAGATAGGGGAGATTTTTATTAAAGGTAATTGTCATAAAATGATATTAGCTTTCTATTGCCAGATGAAATTGATCTTTATCCAACTTCCGACTTCCCTCTTCTGACTTACCTGTTCCCTGTTCCCTGTTCCCTGTTCCCTGTTCCCATAACTTCTAGTTTCACATCTAAACTGATAATTATAAAACCACTAATCAAGAAGTAAATTAGGTCAAAACTTATGGTTAATTCTCACCCAAAGATGACTATTACTAAGGAAGATATTTGGCATCAAGTTAAGCTATCGGGTAATATTCCTGAACTAGTTGAGGAGATTCTTAATCGTCAGGTAATCAAGGATGCTGTGGATCAAGCGGGGATAACTATTGAGGTTGAAGAACTTCAGGAAGTAGCTGACCAAACGCGATTAATGAACAACCTCAGTAGTGCTGATGAAACTTGGGCTTGGTTAGAACAACGTGGTATGTCTCTGGATGATTTTGAAGAAGTTGTCTATGACACGGTTACCTCTGGAAAGTTAGCTGATCATTTATTTGCGGATAACGTTGAGTCTTATTTTTATGAAAATCAGTTGGATTATGCGGGTGTGGTGATGTATGAAGTGGTATTAGATGATCAGGATTTGGCTCTGGAACTTTTCTATGAAATTCAGGAAGGGGATGTCAGTTTTTATGATGTGGCTCACGACTATATTCAGGATCAGGAGTTACGTCGAAAACTTGGCTATCGGGGGATAATGTACCGTAACGATTTGAAGCCCGAGATTTCCGCTGCTGTTTTTGCTGCTACTCCGCCAGAAGTGCTTAAGCCGATTGTGACTGCTCAGGGAGTGCATTTGATTTTGGTTGAGGAGATTGTTCAAGGGGAATTGGATGAGCAGCTCAGGTATCAAATTATCTCGGATTTGTTTAGTGGATGGCTGAAGCAACAAATTGGGAAAATTGAGGTGGTGAAAAATCTGGAATCAAAGTTAGAGGACTAAATTTAGTAGATATTGCTGAATTAATCAAATAATCCTCTGATAGATACCAGAGGATTATTTTATACCTAATTAGGTATTTTATCAGAACACCTAGTTCTAAGCTTTTAGTATTTTTATTATTTCTGCGCAACATTTACCTTTACATTTAATAATTTTACCCCCTTTTATTTTTATCTTATCTCCGCCGATGATCCCGTTGATATTATGCTCATCGAGTTCAGTAATGAAGCTTTCAGAAACAGGTGAAATAGCAAGGTTAGAGATTGTAATGTTAGCCATTAGTAAATGTCCTATTCAGTCAAGTTGTCTTGTTTAGGATTAGAGGTTTGATTTCCTAATTCCATGAGTATCCTCTCGAGTTTATTCCAGGATGGCAAGGGGTTAATCAAGGAAAAAAGTGACAAAAGTAATTCAGTTATATCTTGGTCGATTGCCAGTATATATATACTAGGTGTTTAGAGGTTTTATTGCCTTATTCCATGACTATCCTCTAGGCTTTATTCCAGGATGGCAAGGGGGTAATCAATGAAAAAAGTGACAAAAGTAATTCAGTTGTGTCTTGGTTGATTTGAAAAATAACCCTACTAGTGGGTCAAGTCATAACAAGTATTAAGTAAACCTGAAGAAATCTCTAGGTTTTTATAACCAAAATTAAATTAGTTATATTTTTGTTGCTTGTGCGTCGCTCCCTTGAAAGCTAGACCTGAGAAAACCTCATAAAACAATTCCACCCAAGATAAATCTTGGGTGGAATCAGAATCAGTAGTATAGCGCTACGCGCAAGGCAAGAGGCAAAAGGCAACAGGCAAAAGTTGACTACAACGCTTTTGCTGATTGTATAAATGTCAAACACCTTAATAGGTAGTGCTATAGAGTTCCAGGGATGGAGTTGAGTGAATTCACATTAGGTATCACTGCTTGGGAATCAAAAGCGATCGCTTTTAGCGGAAGCGTTCGCAAAGCGTGGCCAAAGGCCGAAGCTTCCGGAGCGTAGCGTGGCCTACGGTCAATCGCACAAGCGCGGAAGCTTCGGCTTTGCCGAAAGCGTAACCATTCCCGTAGCGTGGCCTAAAGGCCAAGGTCAATCCCATAACTTCAGTTGACTGTAGCGCTACATACCTATGCTCTGAGTAACTCAATGGCTATATTATCGTGATGGCATCAGTTGATCAGCTTTCTGCTTGCTTTAGGCAGGCGCTTTAGTAATGAACCTGCACCGAAGGCACCAACCAAAGCTAATGTACCCCAGGCAGCACTCGGTTCAGGAACTCTGTAGCTCAGGGGGTAGGGTGTAGGGTGTGGGGTGTAGGGTGTAGGGAAAAAAGACCGAGCTTCCTGACAGGAAACAAAAGGGGGATGCTCTGATGAAGGTTTGCTATTACTGTTTTGCTGAGTGAGATCTTGGCTTGCTACAGGGTATGTCCTTGTTGTAAGCAGAAATTTGATATTGATAGACCCTTAAAGGAGTTACCGACAGGGAGGATGATCCGGTACTGGGTAAGTAATGAGGAAAAAGTGCAGTATGCCGTATATCAGAGGTTGCTTAAAGCTCCTTACCACAAAGAATAGCCGCCAGAGTGGGCGGGACAAAAGTTTTTAGAGAAATTCAACTACTTGCCGCCCTTGGATTGGCGACGTAATTCTGTACTTATCGGAGCATCAGCAGAACAGCAGAAAAAATACAAGAATTATTTACAAAAAGTTGCCAAGTTGGGAGACTTGGGACAAGAGTGGGTTTGGGAACAGCTTTGCTTGGAATTAGGGGTTTAGTTGTGACGCGCAGCTTTTTGTCCTTGCTATAAAGTGAATAAATTTGCTAGAAAGTGCTAATAATTGTTTAAAGATTTCTTTAGCAATAATTTGGAGTAACTAAACATAACACTTAACGAGGCAATAAAGTCCTGTTAAGGTTATGAAACCTGGTATCACTGTTGCAATATGCCGTTATTATGCGATCGTATCTTTCTCCATTATAACTACCAGTTCTAATAGCCTCGTCAACTTAAATCTTTCCAATAAAACTTACGAGGCAAATTAAGCGTTTTGCTCTAGTCTCCGCGTATAACATTGCAACCATGCTACGTAGCGACCCATTTGATATTCTTGACTACTATCTATGATCTCATCGCGAATTTCCTTGTCCCAATCATTGCCATCCCATCCGTCAGCATAAATTTTACCATCACAATAGTTCTTTACTTGGAGAGATTGATCGGTTGCTTTCGTAACAGGCATCTCATCATTGCCCACACAAACTGTATTCCACGCAGCTTGGGAGATTATATTCATATAATGCGGAAAACCTGCCTGGAATTTATCAGTCAGCATACCACTATGCCCCATATCAGCAACTTGGATATAAACATTCTTCATACGAATATTTTCTGTGTCGCTAAATTTCCGATGATATTCTAGCCCCAAAAGGGGATCTGTAGAATTGATTCCAACCAACTCTCCTGCGTATGAGGCAAAGGGATAGTCTTTTTTAGTTCTGATCACAATGTGATATTCCATTGTATCTACAGAATTTACCATCTGGTGAAAGGTTTTGACATTCTCAGAAAGAGGATTGTCCCCACCAACTCTCATGCAAACAGGATCGAGTAGGACGACCCGCTTTAACTTGTTACCAAATTTTTGATGAAGTCCAGGCAAATTGCTTATACCCAAAAGGCAGCCTCGGCTGTGTGCGACCACAAAGATATCTTCATATTGGTCAAAGGATGGGTTATCCCAATTTTTGATGCAGGCTTCGATAATGGTTTGTGAAATGTCTGTTAGCCCGCGAACATCTTTCGCGGAAAGCCCCGCTGGATTAACATTGAACCAAGTAAAGTCATCCCACAGCTTGTTTGCTGCCCATTTGAGGGAATCCAGAATCGCCTTTGCCTTGATAGATGAACCGTACTCCCAATTAGTGTAGACGTGCTCGCGCCATAAATATCGATTCTGATTACACCAAATATTGGGATACCAGTTGACAAAGTTAAACTGGAGGATATCAACTTCACTAACTTGATCGCTAGGGAAAATCGTTTGATATTCATGTTCATCTGTACCACCAAACACAATTAGTAAACGATTTTTGGACATAATTAACCTGTAAATTATTATAGTATGGCTATATCTGTGTTTCCGGGAGGTTTATTCCTCAGAATTCTCGAAAGCATTGTTATCCAAGGCTTTTAAACCTTGGATCTCTGAATCAGCGAAAACCTATAGTCATTCTGGATAGCCAGCAAGAAAAAATAAACTTTACACTTTTTTTCCTAAATCCCAAGTTTAGGGGCAGTATCAAGGTTAGACTGGATGTAATATGTCTTCTGCCCTGTACTTCAAATGGAAAGCCAGAGCGAACACACTATTAATAGCAACAGCGAAGTTATTTTGTCAATACCTTCAAGAAAGCAGCACGACTGAACATGGACTTGAGAATCTCCTATTAACGACCGGTGACCAATTATCGGTAATGGTGCTACATTGATAATGTACGTACAGTGCGCACAAGAAATGACTGAAAAAAAAGGTGGCTCCAAACCGAAGCAATCAGAGGTTTGGACTAAGGTAATCGGAGATTCAATCTTAAAAGTCACCAGCTATGAAGACAAATTCATCCCATCCTTGTGGGATAGCCAGGGGATTGTCTGGTGTGGTGGCTATGTTTCCAACTCCTAAAAGGCGAGAAATATGGCAGTCATGTCATATAATTGAAACTTCCGATTATTCTTTGAGGAAGGACTAGCAGACGTTGACCCAGAGTTATTAATCAGACTCCCATTCAATGAACTGATCTATATCAACAACTCTGGAAATGTGGAACGATTGATCAAGGATTTGGATGTAGAGAATCCAGAAATAGTCCCTCTCTTAGTTGATCAATGGGGAATAATTATCGATGGCAAAAGTCGCCATGCAGCAGTTGAAGCCTTAAATTCACGTTCAGATGGCAACAAATTCCCAAGAGTTCCCGTAGAGATCAGAACCTTCTCCGACAACCTGGAACGACTAAGGCAACTCAAGTTACGCAATAGCTATCAAGTCAAGACCAAGATGCAGCAATACATAGAAGCTCAACTAATGCTGCAAATTGAGAAACAGGAAGTTGAGCGGAAAAAGAGAAGAGGAGAGGATACTGCGATCGCAAGACATGGCAGATCGATTGATCGAGTTGCAGCGACGGTTGGTACTGGTAGAACTACCTTACAAATTGGCTTCAATGTGGTTGAGGCTATTCAAAAAGAGGAGAATGCTGATCTTGCCAAAAAGTGGTCAAAGCTTTTGGAAGAACGAACAAACAAGATGGCCTATGACATCATAGCAGGACCCGACCGAAGATCGTGAGTCTGTGATAGATCAGCTTTATAACCCAGAAGGAAGACTGAGGAAGAAAGTCTCTGTTGAACGTGCTTATAATGAGGTCAAAGCTGAACGACTGATAGATGCTGAACTAGACTCTTCTGGTAATAGTAATGATGCTTCTGGTGAAGCTGTTGATGGAGAGACTAACGACTCAGATATGGGGAAGTGTATGCAAAGGGCTTCTAAGGAGAGAGTAGTTTGTTACACGAAAAAAGCGATTTATTTGTGTGACTCTGGAGTTTTATTCAACAAGAAGACTCAGAATATTATTGATCAGCACGAAATGTCTATATGTGCTTGGAATGGCAGGATAGAGTTTGTACCAGGGGACTTGCTAATAATTGTCTTATCCCCCACACCCCACACCCCACGCCCCACACCCCACACCTGACGTCTTTGTAAAAAACATACCCTTGAAAGCTTCTCCCACTTCTCCCTAAAAGAACCTAATCCCTAGTGCCTGATCATCTTGATCCAAAAATGAAATCAAACTTTACACAAACAACATAAAAATCCACCAAAATCTAAAATTAGATAAAAATCATCCAAAAAAACGACAAAATAAGCCACAAATTGGCCAAAATCATCCAAAAAATCCACAATACTAGGGAAATTTGACGATTAAAACCAACATAAAAGCCAACATCCACCCTCGATCATCAAAACAATGAGTTAAAGACTTTTTAGTTACAGATATGTCAGGACATCAGTCAAAACCTGATTTTGAGGGTGCATGTACTAGTACAGGTAAATATTTAACAGGGTTTCAGCGCAAACTACTACAAAAAAGTCTACGAGCCGATTTACCCCAGCATTATCGTCAGCGCATTGAAATTATGTTGCTAGCGGATGATGGTAACTCTCAAATTGAAATTTGTCAAACCTTGGGATGTTGTCCAGCTACAGCCAGACATTGGATATTGATGGCACGGACTGGGATGGCGCACAACTGGCAGAATAACCCCATTGGTCGCCCTAAGGCAGTAAATCAGGAACATCTAGAGCGATTGAAGGAACTGGTAAGCCAGAGTCCAAAGGAGTTTGGCTATCCATTTCGGCGCTGGACAGCTAACTGGTTGAGTAAGCATTTAGCTCAGGAATTTGGGATTGAAGTCAGCGATCGCCATATTAGTCGGTTGCTAAAACAAATGGGATTGTCTACCAAAGGCAAACCCCGTAACCCCGAGTCTAACACCACTGAGAATGATACACCGTCGAAGGATAAAGCTTCAAATACTAGTAGCGATCGCGTAGCGGCTCGTACCGAGCATCCCGTAGCGGCTCGTACCGAGCATCCCGTAGCGTGGCCTACGGCCAATCGCATTATCATTTGTGACCTGCAATCAGCTTCTAGTGCTGATTCTCGAGAATTGTTATCCACCACTCTCTCTAGATCAGATTTAGACATCCATGGTTCAAAGTGCATCTACTCCGTTGATTTCCCCTGAACAACTCAGCCATACTCTCGGTACAGCTCTCCCAATACAGGAATGCCAGCGCTTTCTCAAACACTTGACATTAATAGAGCCCAAGGTAGGTAAATTTTGGCAAGGCACTCAGGCATCAGCTGGTATCTACATTATTATTGCTGGAAAAGTAAGGTTGCTGAATCAGGCCGGTGACTTAATTGCCAGCTTAGAAACAGGGGCATCATTTGGGGAATTGACCTTGTTTCCCTCCGCTGACTTAGCCAGCTATAGCGCTAGAGCTTCTCTGAAGCTAAAGCTATGCTTTGTACCGGGGGAAGTCTTGTTTCCCCTGATCAATAAGTATCCCGAAATCCGAGAGCATTTTTGGAGTCAGGCGCAAGCTCGTAATGCCCTACTAGTTAGCTCCCCTACTCCCCCTATCACTCCATCTGACTATCCCCCCATCTCCCCATCCCCCCATCTGACCATCTCCCAGTCTCGGTCTGGGGAAGCCAAGTCCCAGAAATCCCAGAAAAAAGTTAGCAAAGCTTACTTTCCTAACCCGACCCAGCAAGCAGGTCATTTATGGCAACGGGTAATCCGACGCTATCCGTTTTTTGCCCAGCAGAGTGGTTCTGACTGTGGTGCCGCCTGTTTGGTAATGGTATCTCGCTATTGGGGTAAACGGTTTAGTGTGAATCGCTTGCGGGATATCGCTAATGTTGACCGCAATGGCGCATCATTGCGAGGACTATCAGCAGCAGCGGAAAGTATTGGCTTTTCTACTCGTCCGGTTAAAGCCAGTCTTGACCAGCTAGCGAAGCAAAAATTGCCAGCTATTGTCCATTGGGAAGGTAAACACTATATTGTCGTTTATGAAATTACTCGGAAACGAGTGATTGTTTGTGACCCTGGCATTGGTCAACGTAGTCTCACCCATCGAGAATTTAACGCCGATTGGACCGGTTATGCACTGCTGCTACAACCAACAGCATTACTCAAGGATGCTATTGAAACGACTACTCCCTTCTGGCAATTCTTTGAATTAATCAAACCCCATGGGTTAGTAGTGTTAGAGGTATTTCTTGCTTCCTTATTTATCCAGATATTTGGATTAATTACACCTCTATTCACCCAGCTAATTTTAGACCGAGTGGTGGTACAGCGCTCTGGGCTAACCTTAATGGCGGTGGGCTTAGGGCTGCTGATATTTAGCCTGTTTCGAGTGGCAATGATGGGGTTGCGCCAATATCTACTAGACCATACGGCTAATAAAGTAGATGCAGCACTGATTGTAGGATTTATTCGCCATACACTGCGGTTGCCTCTTTCGTTTTTTGAGTCCCGCTATGTTGGTGATATTATATCACGGGTTCAGGAAAACCGCAAGATTGAGCGGTTTCTTACCGGTGAAGCCTTATCAATTCTGCTGGATTTAGTAACGGTATTTATCTATGTAGGATTGATGGTTTGGTACAGCTGGAAAATGGCGTTATTGGCCTTAGTAATTGTGCCGCCATTCTTATTACTAGCCTTAATCGCGACACCGTTTTTACGGAGAATTTCCCGAGAAATATTTCAATCGATGGCTAAAGAAAATAGTTATCTAATTGAAGCGCTTTCTGGTGTAAGTACCGTTAAATCCACCGCAGTAGAACAAACAGTACGTTGGCATTGGGAGGAGTTATTAAATAAAGAAATTAAGACAAGTTTTGATGGGCAAGTTATCAGCAATCGTCTGCAAATTTTTAGTAATGCTATTGAAGCCGTAGTAACCACAAGCCTGCTGTGGTATGGAGCGTGGTTAGTGATTCAGAATCAGTTAACCATTGGACAATTAGTGGCATTCAATATGCTGTTGGGAAATATTATTACTCCCTTCAAGCGGTTAACCGTGTTATGGAATCAATTCCAGGAAGTAGTAATTGCTATGGAACGGATTAATGATGTGTTGGATGCCGAACCAGAGGAGGATTTGCTCAATCAAGCCCGTCAATCGTTACCATCGATTCAGGGTCACATTGCCTTTGATAACGTCACCTTTCGCTATCACCCAGAGAGTGATTTAAATGTACTGGAAAATCTATCATTTCAAGTGAAACCAGGACAAATGGTAGCCCTAGTTGGACGCAGTGGTTCAGGCAAAACGACGATTTCTAAATTGGTGTTGGGATTGTATCCACCCACAGATGGAAAAGTATTGATTGATGGCCTTGATCTTACCACTCTGTCCTTAGGGTCTTTGCGATCGCAAGTAGGAGTAGTAGACCAAGATACGTTTTTGTTTGGTGGAACGATTAGGGAAAATATTAGCTTAGGTCATCCTGCCGCTAGTTTAGACGAGATTATAGAAGCAGCACGATTGGCAGGCGCTGATGAGTTTATTAAACAGTTGCCCATGGGCTATGAAACCCAGATAGGAGAAGGGGGAGGGACATTATCTGGTGGACAACGGCAACGGATTGCGATCGCACGGGCTTTGTTAGGCAATCCTAAGTTATTAGTTTTAGATGAAGCCACCTCCCATTTAGATGCAGAATCTGAACGGATTATTCAGCATAATTTCACTCATATTCTCAAAGGTAGAACAACATTCGTCATTGCTCATCGGTTGTCTACAGTCCGGAATGCGGATTTAATTTTAGTGCTGGATAGAGGAGTATTGATTGAGAGGGGAACCCATCAGGAATTAATGGCAAAACGGGGACATTATTATTATCTGAATCATCAGCAATTTAGGCAATAGGCAATAGGCAATAGGTAATAGGCAAGAGGCAAGAGGCAAGAGGCAAGAGGCAAGAGGCAAGAGGCAAGAGGCAAGAGGCAAGAGTTAAATTTTTGTTTTTGTTTTAGTTTTTTAGGATTAAAAATGTCACAAATAAAAGACTTTAAAGATTTGCTAATTTGGCAAAAAGGTATGCTCATAGCTGAGAAATGCTTTTTTCTAACTCAAAAATTTCCAAAAGAAGAACTATATGGGATGACTCAACAAATAAGAAGAGCTTCATCATCTATCCCAGCCAATATATCAGAGGGCTATGGAAGAAGAGCTGCCGGGGACTATAAACGCTTTTTAAACATTGCTCAAGGTTCAGTTAATGAGTTACAAACTTTTCTGATTCTAGCTGTTAGAGTTGGTTTAGGTACGCCAAAAGACATTGAATTGATTTTAGAAACTCTTAAAGAAGAAACTAAAATGATTGCCTCTCTTATCAATAAACTATCCTAGGTTAGAACTCTTGCCTTTTGCCTCTTGCCTCTTGCCTTTTGCCTCTTGCCTTTTGCCTTTTGCCTCTTGCCTTTTGCCTTTTGCCTCTTGCCTTTTGCCTCTTGCCTTTTGCCTCTTGCCTTTTGCCTCTTGCCTATTGCCTCTTGCCTATTGCCTTTTCCCTATCACTAATCCCAATAACTCAGAACTAAAATTATGCCCAATACATTAAATGGACACTTAAATGGACATCGTCCAACTCAGCTACAAGACACTAATCATGATCAAGATAGTTTAAACGCCCCAAATTTAGCTAAATTGACTGATGATTGGTCTTACGCTACTAAAGAATTACTCGATAGTTTGCCTCAGGTTTGGACAAGGGGATTACTGTACTTTATAGTAGTGTTTGTGTCTATTATTTTACCCTGGTCGATGCTCTATAAGGTAGATGAAACCGGTACAGCTAGAGGAAGACTTGAACCAAAGGGTAAAACTGTCAGGCTGGATGCTTCTGTAGCCGGTACCGTGGATGAAATTAAGGTTAAAGAGGGGGAAAAGGTTGAGGCTGGACAAAATTTAGTGATTTTGAAATCCGGGTTAGTTCGTACTGAATTGCAGGAAATTAACGATAAATTAAAAGGGCAATTGAGTAGGCGATCGCAGTTAGAATTACTAAAAAATCAGTTAGTGGTAGTCTTGACAACTCAGCAGCAACAAAATCAAGCCCAAGCCTTGGAAAAGCAAGCTCAAATTGACCAAGCGCGACAGACTATAACTAATCTTAGGAATTCCTATAACTTACAAAAAGACGAAAAATTAGCTCAAGTTAATCAGGCTAGGCAAACTCTTCAACTTAGTAAAACTGCCTCTAAGTTAATAGAAATTCGTTTAGCTAATGCCCAGCGAGAAGTGCAACGCTATCGTAAACTTTGGGAACAAGGAGTTGTGCCAGAAATTGATGTATTAGATAAGGATGATGTGGTACAAGAAAGGCGACGCTTCTATGAACAAACTAAGTCTGATCTTGAACAAGCTAAGTTACGGATTATGGAAGAACAAAGTAGTTATAAACGGACAATGGGTCAAGCCCAGGCAGATATTGAGCAAGCAAAGTTACGATTAAAAGAACAGGAAAGGAGTTATCAGAGTATAATTCATTCCGGTAAGTTATCTGTACTTAAAATAGAAGAACAACTGAATAATATAGAGACCCAAATTACTACCCTAAATTCAGAAATTGCTCAGAGTAAGCGTCAGATTGAGTCGTTACAGCTTCAGTTAAAGCAACGAGTCTTAGACGCACCGGTAAGTGGAATGGTATTTCAGTTACCGATTCAAAGACCTGGTGCTGTAGTGCAGCAGGGAACTATGGTAGTAGAAATTGCCCCAGAGGATTCATCATTAATTATTCGAGCCCAGATGGCAACCACTGAAAGTGGTTCTTTAAAGAAAGGAATGCCAGTTAAATTGAAATTTGATGCCTATCCGTTTCAAGAGTATGGGGTGATAGCAGGAGAATTAGTGGAAATTTCTCCAACTACCTCTGAGGTGGAAACGCGAAATGGAAAGGTAGCAGCATACAACATAGAAATTGCCTTAAATCAAGATTGTCTTCCCACAGGTAAGGAGTGTATTGGGTTGCGTCCTGGAGATACAGCGACTGCTGAGGTGATTGTACGCCAGCGTCGGATTATTGATTTTATTCTCGATCCCTTTAAGAAGTTGCAGCAAGGAGGTTTGAAATTATAGGTGATTTCCGGGATGTGATATCAGTCACTTCAGGGCATTATCACTTAGTGCATTTATTAATTTTGAGGGACTTTGAGTCTGGATTTTAGGGAGCTGGGAGTAGGGAAAGAGAGGGAAGTGTGGGAGGTGTGGGGGGGGTGGGGAGCAAGTGGTGTGGTTTCCACCACTCGCTATTGCATCAATACAATGTATTTAAAAATACCAAATTCTCGTCAACTACTTCTTCTCTCTCCCCACACTCTTCTTGTCTCCCCCCTCTCCCCACACTACTCCCTCTCCCCACACTCTGTTCCCTATTCCCTATTCCCTATTCCCTATTCCCTGCACCCAGCACTATAACTTTCACAGTTTAAATTACTAGGATAAACACGATGTCACCAGCTATCACAATTACCAAAGACGATATTCTTGAAGAAGTAAAGCTATCTTGTAAGATTCCTGAGATTATCGAAGCAATTACTATCCGCAAGTTAATCGCAGCTGCTGCCGCTGAGGCGGGTATCCAAGTAGAAACAGAAGAACTTCAAGACGCAGCAGATCAATTCAGGATACTTAGCCAACTCGGGAGTGCTGAGGACACTTGGGCATGGCTAGAAAAACATGGTATGACCTTAGAAGAGTTTGAAGCCATGGTATATAATGGCGCTATTTCTGGAAAGTTAGCTAAGCATTTATTTGCTGATAAAGTTGAAGCATATTTCTTTGAAAATCAGCTAGATTATGCTGGTGTGGTGATGTATGAAGTAATCATAGATGATCAAGATTTAGCGATGGAACTCTTTTATGGGATTCAGGAAGGGGAGATGAGTTTCTATGATGTTGCTCATCAGTATATCCAGGATAAAGAATTACGTCGCTCTGGGGGATATCAAGGAGTAGTAAGTCGTGAGCAGATCAAGCCGGAGATTTCTGCTGCTGTCTTTGCGGCTAAGCCACCGGAGGTTCTCAAACCCATTGTGACCTCTAAAGGCGTACATCTGATTTTAGTGGAGGAGATTATTGAAGCGCAATTGGATGATAAGCTGCGGTATAAAATCTTATTAAATTTGTTTAGTGAATGGATTAAGCAAGAGGTTGAGCAATTTGAAGTTACGAAAAACCTTGACTTAGATTACCAAGCTGCCTAGGTTTTGAGTGGAATCTATAATCTAGATTCTAGATTATATAATTAATAATTCTACATTATAATCTTGGTCTTTAAGCTTTTTAAATTCAATGCCCTCTGATCATGATCAGGGGGCATTTTTGATGATTTATATTGCTAATTTAATTTCTCGATATTGAGACTGTATTGGTGAATTTAATTATTAATTAAAACCTTGTTAAAATATAACGACGCGAATTAATAATAGAAAGACCACCATGAGTAAAATTAAGTTCCTTGTCGGTTACATTATTGAGCAACATTTTATTTTTGTGGGATATATCAATATCTCCAATTATAATCTTAGCCGTTTGTTTTGTCAGGTTAGCCATTTTGTAATTTTCTCGTTAACAATGTTAATTTCATTCGGGACAATATTTGTTTTAATTACCTTATTTATATTATCTATTGTTGTGATATTTATCAATTAAAATATAACTAATAAATGACAAAATTTAACTATTTTTTGCTTGTTTTTAGTCCAATTTAGTATCGTTTTTGTTGTCAAAAATGTAAAAACAATCATTATTAAGCACATAATCCAAACAGTTATGTCTTTTTAATGCTAGTCACTTCAGTCAAAACAAAACAGTACTCAAAAGCTATATAGCAGTACGGATTAAGGTTAGGACATTGATACAAGCTCAAAAGCTGTTATAGTAAACTTTTGCCGTCTTGATGCAGTCGCTCATGGGGGAAACCCCCAAGACCGCGCTGCATCGCTTTTGCCTTTTGCCGTCTTGATGCAGTCGCTCATGGGGGAAACCCCCAAGACCGCGCTGCATCGCTTTTGCCTTTTGCCCTTGCCCGTAGGGCTATAACCTCCCTTTAGCCCAGACCAGGCTTAGCTCGCCCGTCCAAAAAAAAAGCCCGCCTGGGCGGACTGGATTTTCAAGGGAGTTTTGAAGTTCTAAGTTTTAACCCGAATTTGGAATCACTATTAACGTCTCAACACACCAGCTTCCTGCTCGATTCGGTCTAAAGCCTTCTTGGCTCTAAAAATAACTCTCAATAATGCCACCTGACTACTCCAAGCTGAGCGTGGTAACAGGGGCAAGGGAGACTCTACCTCAGTCTGAGAGTCATCAATGGATAACTCTAAATTACTAGTTTTCAAATTACTAGTCTTGTGATCGGAAACTGGAGTATTATCTAGCGCTATTGAATCAGTGGAGATATTAGTCATAGGAATGGCTTGCTCAAAGGGATAATTAGCTTGATGTCGCTTGATGTCGCTTGATGTAGGGTGGGCAGTGCTTGATCGAGATTCATGTGCTGGCCATAGCTTTGGTAGCCACTGCCCACCGAGGATTAATCACAAGCTTGATGTAGGGTGGGCAGTGCTTGACAAACGATTCATGTGCTAGCAATAGCTTTGGTAGCCACTGCCCACCAAGGATTAATCACAATAGTGCCAGATCTTAAATTAACTGCTACTACTAGCTAAAGATGGCACCAACTCCTCTTGTTCCTGCCAACCTTTTGGCCAAAGTATACGATCAGCACTAAAGTGAAGTGGATCATTGTCTGGCCAAGGAGCATCAATTGGTTCCTCAATCAGAACAAATTCGCCATTATCAAAAGGGTTACCTTCTGCGCGATGCTTGATTTCAACTCGCTCCCGAATACCCTGTTTCTCCTGAGTAAGAGCGCGGTGGTGACAGTAAGGATTATTCCCTCTGCGGTCAAAGAAAACATGAGCAGTCCAACTGCAGCCACCACGACACAGTTGAGCAAATTCACAACTCTTGCAGAAACCCCACAGATGGTCTGTGCCTTTAGGAGTATCAGCCCCTAGATTAAACCGCAACTCCTCGGTCTCTTCAATAATTTCACGTAGGGAGTGGTCTCGGATATTACCTCCAGTGTAGGCGGAAGTCGGCAATGAGGGACAACCTTTGATAGCACCATCGGCTTCGATGCCTAAGCTAGATAGTCCAGCATTGCACCCCTGCCAAAATGCCCAAGGATTATCCTCTCCCCGTCCCCGCAGCAGTCGTTCATAGGGACCATAGTAACCAATATTATTACCAGCTTGAACCTTTACCCCTTCCCGAAAAGCCCGACGGGCCACCCGCGCTATCATCGGGTATACATCTAGCAACTCATAGGGTTGCAGCAGAATCTCACTATTATCCGCCGCATTCCCCATGGGTACAGTCAACTGAATTTGCCAAGCGAAGACTCCTGCATCCCGGATGCGCTCGTAAATCTGGGGAAACTCTGGTGCACTGAGGCGATTAATTTGAGTGTTACAACCGAAGGGGATACCGGCCTCTTTGAGATGGCTCATGGTCTTAAACGCCCATTGCCAAGAACCTTTCCTACCCCGCAACCGGTCGTGTGTGGCTTCTAAACCATCCACGGACACAGAAACTACTCGAATCCCAGCATCTTTCATCCGGCGGGCTGTATCTAAGCTAATCCCAAACCCTCCAGTGGTCATGCCACAGACCATTCCAGCGGAGGTAATCGCTTTGGCAATATCGAGCCAGTCAGGACGTAGAAAGGCTTCACCTCCAATTAAGGTGACTTCTGTAATCCCAACGTCGGCCAGTTGTCTGACCATGTCTAGGGCTTCTGTAGTGGAAAGTTCTTTAGCCCTGGTATGACCAGCCCGAGAACCACAGTGTTGACAGGCTAAATTGCACTTAAGGGTGATTTCCCAGACGGCATAACTAATTCTGCGATAGGTCATCACAATTCTCCCATGTTAAGTTATCTCGAAAGAGGGACAGACATCAGCTGATCTAGCAGTTTTCAATGGGGTGAGGTACAGATTTGTGGGTTTTAGGGAATAGGGAATAGGTAACAGGGAATGGGAAAACGGGAATAGGGAAAAAATCCTGTTTACCTCATAAGTATATAAAACCCTAGAGTAAGCCAATCACAAATTAGTGACTTGGGTGTCAAAAAACTACCAATTAAAGATATCAATTCAAGTAGGGTGGGCAAAGTAATCTAATTTAGACTATTCAAAATAATCAAAATTTTTTTTGCCCACCGGACGAGCTAAAAACTGGTGTTTTTTTTGCTACTCCCTTACCGACTAACTATCTGTAGCATCCATAAACTGAAATGGTATGATCTGTGTCTGTCGGAATCAACCTGAGCTTATTGCTCAAACTTCCTTAAGATAGTATCGTCTATGACAACACCATACATCAGCTGAAGCGGCGGCCAAATCACCCCATAAATTTGCTGATTACTTCCCTTTATGCCCATAACTTGACTAGCCCCACCAAAAACAGCTTCTAGTTCTTGTTGATCAAGATCCCTCAGACCATCCTCAGCAGCATTTGACTCCAACAATTGGCCAGTATAGTCTTCAAGCTCCTCTTGGGTGAAGTCATAGCCAGCGCTTTGCACGATTTGGCGACATTCATCTTTACTGTTTACTCCTTGAATTTGGGCACGGAATGCTTGATCAGTGCCTAGCCTTTCGTAGAAGGCTTTAACATTTTCTAAAGACATAGTTTTCTCCTGAAATTACTGAAATACTGTTCGTAGCATCGGTTAAAAAACAGAGCTAAAAACTGGTGTTTTTTTTGCTACTCCCTTAACGACTAACTATCTGTAGCATCCATAAACTGAAATGGTATGATCTGTGTCTGTCGGAATCAACCTGAGCTTATTGCTCAAACTTCCTTAGAGAGTATCGTCTATGACAACGCCATACATAGGCTGAGGCCACCAATCTTTAGGCGGCCAAAAAACCACTCCATACATTGGCTGAAAAATAGGTTGTTTTATGCCCATACCTGTAGTAGCTCCACCAAAAACAGCTTCTAGTTCTTGTTGATCAAGATCCCTCAGACCATCCTCAGCAGCACTTGACTCCAACAATTGGCCAGTATAGTCTTCAAGCTCCTCTTGGGTGAAGTCATAGCCAGCGCTTTGCACGATTTGGCGACATTCATCTTTACTGTTTACTCCTTGAATTTGGGCACGGAATGCTTGATCATTGCCTAGCCTTTCGTAGAAGGCTTTAACATTTTCTAAAGACATAGTTTTCTCCTGAAATTACTGAAATACTGTTGGTAGCATCGGTTAAAAAACAGTACCGTAGCTAGGGCAGTATTTTCTGAAATAGATGAAGTTTTCATCCCTAATAAAATTTTATTCAATAAAAAAAATAATTAAGTAGGGTTTTAAAATTTTGTTGCGACAAAACTTTAAAATTATGTCGTCAACTTTGCTGTATGGGATAAGAAAATTATTTCGTTAGGGGGAGGATAGCAGCATCATTACTATGGCAGCAACACATGACGATAGTGATTAGGACTTACCCACAACTGCGTCATCAAGCCAATAAGTAAGGGTGCATCTCATATTTGTAAAAAAGTGGCGTAGGGTGTGTTAGGGACGGGCTCGCCAAGACGCAAGCCATAGCAAGTTTTGGGACAGTCCGTCCCGTAACGCACCACCGCGTCAAATAGCAAAAGTGAGATGCACCCATAAGTAATAATACCAATTAGTAAAAGTAGGACTACAGATGCAGATGAGGAGATGGGTCAAATTCCTATTAAGGGGAATTATACGGAGATAAGATGACAATAAAAACAACTAAATTTCGAGATATAACTAAAACAATTATGTCCCTAAAATCTGTGGCAATCAAATTTTCGATTGGCGAGTTAGCCCCAGGGGGAAGCGATCGCGTAGCGTGGCCAAACGCGCCCCGCGTGGCCAATAGGCCAAGGCCAATCGCATTCGATATCTGTGTGGAAACTTCCACCTCTTCCGCTAAACTAGCTAATATAGCGTTTCTAAATGAAATCTAAACCTAGGAAGTCTTTTTTTCTTGTTCAAGAAAAGTCTGTATATCTTTCCCCTATTGCCTTTTTCAGCAATTCGTGTGTTTACAACCCAGATACAAACGCCCTTATCATTGACCAGTGTCTCCTCCTGCACCTCTGACTCGTCTATCCCAAGGACAGCTGAACGTATTAGAAACCTGTCCCCGTAAGTTCCAACACATTTACTTTGACCAGCTGGGAACACCGGTGTCTCCCGAACAACAAGAGCGTCTTACTTGGGGAAGCCGCTTTCACCTATTAATGCAACAGCGGGAACTTGGGTTACCAGTGACATCCTTAGTAGAAGAGGATACCCAACTCGACTACTGGCTGACTGGTTTAGTCAATGCCGCACCAGAACTTTCCCACCCAGAGCCTGAAAGCTTCCGGGAAGCGGAACATTGCCGAACCCTGTATTTCCAAGGTTATCTACTTACAGTTATCTATGACTTATTGATTGCAGGGGAAGACTCAGCCCAAATTCTCGATTGGAAGACCTATCCTCAACCTAAAAATCGGGATTGGTTAGCCCAAGACTGGCAAACACGCCTGTATCTCTACATCCTAGCGGAAACTAGCGATTATTGGCCAGAACAAATTTCCATGAGTTACTGGTTTGTCAAATCCCAACCCTCTGCCCAAAGTCTTAAATTTACTTACAATAGCGCACAACACCAGAAAACTAGGGAGGATTTGACTCAGTTGTTGACCCGGTTGGCTGGGTGGCTACAAGGGTACCAAGATCAAGGTTTAGCTTTTCCTCAAGTAGCAGCATCCCTTGGTCGATGTCGTGATTGTACCTTTGCAGTGCGTTGTGAGCGTTACGGGAATAGGCTCAGCAACGATAGTACGGAATTACTACCCAATTTAGCTGATATCCAAGAAGTTTCCCTGTGAGCTACCATCTCTGATTGGGTTAGCTCCTAGCACCAGTAAGAGTTAAGCAGAGATCCCCGGGGGAACCTCTGCTGTAGCTAGTGCGCTAACCAGCCCATAGGCTACAAAGTCTGGTCAAGTAGATTTGACCAGGCTCAGTGCCGCTGGCTTCTTTGCGTTTCCTAAGGTTATAATAACACAAAATCTCTAAATAACACAAAAAACTTAAAATACCTATTGAATCGTTTAACCCTTAGTAGGATAATTGGGATGTCAAAGTTGTCAAAAGATGTGTCAGAAGAAAAACAAGTTAGCTACAAACTATTTTTGCCTGAATCCTTACGGGCAAAATTCAAATCTATGTGCGCTCTCAAGGGAGTCACTATGAATCATATCTTATTGGAGTTGATCGAAGAATGGATAGACGAAAATAAACCTGCTTCATCCCCTAAGCAGAAGAAGAGTTAATCCGCTGATATAGGTGGAACAGTGCTGAATGCGAAATGGTGAGTGCTAAGTGCTGAGTTATTGGTAACCAGCTCATAGTCTGTTATTATAGCCCTGCTCTTGCTGAGGGTAACAAACACCAATACCTTTTAAGGGCGCACGGTGTGCGCCTTTAAGATAACTAAGTAACGACTAAGTAATGCGATTGGCCGTAGGCCACGCTACGCGAACGCTAATGAAAGACAATTCTAAATTATTTGAGGAACTAAAAGATCAAGCCCTTGATTCAGACCATGAGCAAGGGTTGATAGCCCTTAGTGAGGAATTGCTGAAAGAGTTTGATAGCGGTTCATCACAAGCTGTCACTGATATGGCTCGTTATCGGTTGGAAAAACATCGAAGTGCTTACAAAAAAGCCTACACAAAACTGATGGCTACCATTGGTCTATAGCATTTACATTTAAGTTGTGAAAATACTCGCGCTTGGGAAAGGCAAGAGGGAAGAGGCAAGAGGCAATAGGCAATAGGCAATAGGCAATAGGAAAGAGTTAATAAATCATTGTATAGTAATTTTTGGTAATATAAAAAACTGTAATATATTTTAACAATTATTTTGTCAAGGCTATAGGAAGAGTGTCTATGGAAAACTATCGACTGGTATCAGTCAAAATCAAGGGCTTTAGAGGCTTTCCTGAACAAGCGGGAGAACGGGAATTTAGATTTGATCAAGCTTGCACATTAATTGTAGGAGCTCAGGGTGGAGGCAAAAGTAGTACCCTGAATGCCATTGAGTGGTGTCTATTTGGCAAAGATGTCGCTAATAAAAGTGCTACTAAAATTGAAGAGCGCAAGAATTGGTTAGTGAAAAACCAATCGTCAAGGGAGACTACTGTCGAAGTTATCTTTGAAGGGAATGGCGAAATCCTGAAGGTATATCGGAGTGACCGCAAACGTCGTGGTAATCCCAAGTTTTACTATCAGATTAATAATGGTTTGTGTCATGAAGATGAAGCTGAATTGCGGGTGCTGCTGGGTGTAGAATTGTCTGACTACATGAGTTGTGTGTATCTACATCAAGAAACTATCAGTGCGCTACTGATTCAGGAACCAAAAGAGCGCAAAAATGCTCTGGATCGCCTCATGGGGTTGACGGATTGGCGCAATCTATTGGATGGAATTAAGCGAGCTAAAGCCCAGGAAGAGTTTAAGAAAGTTGATCAAGAGTTTAGTCAGATTATCAGCAAAATTGAGACGGCAAAAGCGATTAAGGAAAATGACTTAGGTCTAGCAGAAGAAGAAGCTATCTTTCATGATATTCCCCTGAGCAAACTATCCCTCAATGGAGCAAAAGCTATTTGCCAAGGGGTTGAAAATGCAGTTGAAAATTTTGCCAAAGACTATGGATTGCTGGTGCCCTCTTTACCAAGATACCAAACTACTGATGATTTGGAACGATTTGTAGATGGTGGTAAGGAGGCGATTAAGGAATTACGTAATGCGCAGCCCGACTGGGAACGGCAGAAAGAATTGCTGAATCAGCAAAGTGAATTAAATCGTTTGAAAGCTAACGTTGAGACCAAGGTTATGGAACTCAACCAAAAAGAAAACGAAATTCAGCAACTCGAAGATCAATACGGCATGCTACCAGACATTTTTGCAAAAAAAAATAAAATTGAACAAGAAGAATTACCGGCAAAGCAAGCGAGTATAAACACTATCAACAATCGTGCCGGTATCATTATCGAAACCATAAAATTTCTGAAGTCAGTACAGGAAGATAAAGCTCAGAATTGTCCCGTTTGCTCTACACCAATTAATCCAGTTCAGTTGCGTCAGCAATTAGAATCCTGGCAGCAAGACATGGCGTTACAGCTAAAACCGATTCAGAAGGAGATTCGGGAATTAGAAACAGCAGTAGAGGAGTTCCAGAGACTGATTAAAACCTTGGAGCGGTTGCAAGGGGAACGATTAGATAAGCATAAGGGATTACAACAAGCAAAAAATGCGATCGCAGTAGCTTTAGAAACAGAAATTAATGATTATGCTCAGGCTCTGGCTCTGCTCAATCAAGCCATTACTGAAGTAGATCAGGAATTAGCCAGGATTCGCACCGCAGTTGAGCAAAGTAATCAGCGTATCGATAGCATTGATCAAGACTTAGAAAACATTAAACGGATTATTACTGTCCTTCGTTATCGCCAAGAGGTGGATAATTTGTTTTCGATTCAAGATTGCCCTGAATATAAAGAAGTTGAAGCAGCAAAAGCTGACTTGGAAGCCTTCTGTGACCGATTGTTAACTATTGGTGAAGCCGTACAGGAAGTGCTAGGAAACTCAGCTAAAGAGAAAATCGATACTACCAGAGCAGCAATTTCTAGTATATATCGTCAGCTGGCCCATCGCAGTGACTTTCCAGATATTGAGATTGACCCAGACAAATATGAAGTGATGGCGGTGGGATATGGAGAGTCAGAAGTTGCCTTACGACTGTTGAACAAGGGTGATATTAATTGTGCTGCTTTGAGTATATTTCTAGCCCTAGCCACCTCAGAGCAATTGACTCATAATATCGGCTTCATGGTGCTAGATGACCCGTCGCAAAATCTAGACCCAGTCCATAAAGAACGGTTGGCTCAGGTGTTGGATCAGGTATTGGAGAAAAAGCAATTGATTATTGCCACTTCAGAAGATGATTTCGTCGAGCAGCTGAGTTTCAAGCTAACTAAGCCCAACCAACTCTACCGATTGGGACAGTGGACACCAACTCGTGGACCAACTATCGAGGGTAATGGGTAATAGAATGTAGAATTAAGAATGTAGAATTAAGAATATGGATGCATCAACATTAAACCATTTAAGCAGCATTAAACAACACCTGAATAGTCGGTCTAGAAAGGACAATGGCTTTGGCAAAACTTGTCAAATTTTCCTAGCGATTACCTTCTGTCGCTTGGGTTTTCAGGTAGAAAACTATTCCTCTCAAGGTGTAGATATTGATAGTTGGAATCACCCCTACTTTCCTAATCTTTCCATTGAAGTGAAGACTACCACCAAACATACGGTGACACTAGGACAGAAGGATGTGGATGGTTTGAATAAAAAAGCGAGAGAAGGATATGAACCTATCTTTGCGGTTTTGAGATTAGAGTTATTGTCAAATTGGATTATCGCTAAAGCCAAGGGAATTAAGGCAGGTAATCATCCTTTAGGGAGACTACAAACCTCAGTAAGGGCAATTCCAGAACTCCAAGATCAGGTGAATCAGATATTCTCTAGGGTTGTCAATGACTATGGCGCTATAGTATCAAGTATTCCAGCGGAAGAAGTTCTCACCTACTTGGATAAATGTTTGGATAGGGAGAAACTAAAAGTATTGCCAAACCCAGGTGTTATGGGACTGCGTGCAGGGCATAGGTTTTAGGGTTAGGGTGTGTTTTTTGCCCTAAGCATTCAGCTGATAGCTGATCGCTAATAGTTGAATCCTTAGGGTTGCAGCACACCATAGCCTTGAACCTTTCTCAACTTCAATTAGACTCACTAATAGACTCACTAATCAACAACTGAGCAGGCAATCGCTGAAAGGAAAGCCGTTCATTGTTCACATCTACAAAGATAGTGTCCCCATCATTAAATTCACTCCTGAGAATTCCCTTAGCGATAGGAGTTTCCAACTCCCGCTGAATAGCTCGCTTCAGGGGTCGTGCTCCAAAAACAGGGTCATACCCTAATTCTGCCAAAAAGTCAAGAGCAGCATCGGAGAGTTTTAGGGACATCTTGCGGTCTGCTAACCGTTGCTCTAAGCGCAGGGTTTGCAGCTGGACAATATTGCGCAACTGATGTTTTTGCAAAGTATGGAAAATAATCACTTCATCAATCCGATTGAGGAATTCAGGGCGGAAACTAGAGCGCATTGCTTCCATGACCCGACTCCGCATTTCCTCATACTTGGAGTCATCCCCAGCTACATCCAGAATATACTGGGAGCCAATATTGCTGGTCATGATAATAACGCTATTCTTGAAATCTACGGTATGCCCTTGAGCATCAGTAACTCGACCATCATCAAGGATTTGCAGCATGACATTAAAGACATCCGGGTGTGCTTTTTCGATTTCGTCAAATAGAATTACCGCATAGGGACGTCTACGGATGGCTTCGGTTAACTGACCTCCTTCTTCATAACCCACATAGCCTGGAGGAGCACCAATCATTCGGGAAACGGTATGCTTTTCCATATACTCGGACATATCGATTCGCACCATAGCCTCTTCGGTGTCAAACAGATAGGCTGCTAAGGCTTTTGCCAATTCTGTCTTACCGACACCGGTAGGACCGAGGAAAATAAAGCTAGCGGTGGGACGATTGGGGTCAGCTAATCCTGCACGCGATCGCTGAATAGCATCGGCAACAGCAGTAACGGCTTCCTCTTGGCCAATCACCCGCTTGTGTAGTTCTTCTTCCAGGTGCAGTAGCTTCTCTTTCTGAGACTCAACCAGCTTACTAATCGGAATTCCAGTCCACTTAGAGATAATTTCCGCAATGTCAGCTTCTGTAACTTCTTCCCGCAGCAAGGATTTACTACTGGTTTGGTTCTCGGCTAGCTGTTGCTCAACGGTTTCCAGGGATTTTTGCAACTCGGCTAACTTGCCGTATTTTAACTTAGCGGCTCGGTTGAGGTCATAATCCCGTTCTGCTTGTTGAATTTCTACGTTAACTCGATCAATCTCTTCCTTAATCCCTTGAATCCGGTCAATCACATCTTTTTCTGATTGCCACTGGGCATTCAAAGTACGCTGTTCTTCTTTAAGATCAGCCAGTTCTTTTTCCAGCCTTTCCAGTCTTTCGATGGAAGCGAGATCAGTTTCTTTTTGTAAAGACAACCGTTCCATTTCCAGCTGGATAATTTTGCGGTCAATTTCATCGAGTTCTTCTGGCTTGGAAGTAATTTCCATTTTTAGCCGTGCTGCCGCTTCATCCATTAAGTCAATGGCTTTGTCTGGTAAAAAGCGATCGCTAATATACCGAGTAGACAAGGTCGCTGCTGCCACTAAAGCACTATCGGCAATTTTCACCCCATGGTGAACTTCATACCGTTCTTTGAGACCTCGTAGAATCGAGATAGTATCAGCTACACTAGGCTGGTCAACATAGACCTGCTGGAAGCGTCTTTCGAGTGCTGCATCTTTTTCAATGTACTTGCGGTACTCATCGAGAGTAGTAGCACCGATACAGCGCAATTCACCCCGTGATAACATTGGCTTGAGTAAGTTTCCGGCATCCATTGCTCCTTGAGAAGCACCAGCACCGACAACGGTATGGATTTCATCAATGAACAGGATAATTTTGCCTTGGGAGTCGGTAACTTCTTTTAGTACTGCTTTGAGGCGTTCTTCAAATTCTCCCCGAAACTTAGCCCCAGCAATCAATGCGCCCATATCCAGAGCAATCAATTGTCGGTCTTTGAGGGATTGAGGCACATCACCCGCTATAATCCGTTGTGCCAAGCCTTCAGCAATAGCAGTTTTCCCAACACCAGGTTCCCCCATCAGCACTGGGTTATTTTTAGTACGGCGCGAGAGAATTTGAATTGTGCGCCGAATTTCATCATCTCGCCCAATAACTGGGTCAAGCTTTCCCTCCCGCGCCGCCTCTGTCAGATCACGTCCATATTTTTCCAGTGCTTGGTATTTGCCCTCTGGATTTTGGTCGGTCACTTTCTGATTCCCTCGAATGTCAGCAATGGTAAGTTTAAGCCTATTTTCATCTAGTTTAAACTTCTGGAATAATGACTTACCAAAGCGGTCATCTTTCAGATAAGCGAGGATCAGATGCTCAATGGAGATATAATCGTCTTGGTATTCTTTACGATAGGACTCTGCTCGGTCTAGCAAGCTATTCATGCTGCGTCCTAGGTAAACGGAGTCGCTATTACCAGAAACCTGAGGTTGTTTTTTGATAAAAGATTCCGTTGCTTCCCTTACTCCTGGCACAGAGACTTCCGCTTTGTTCAGAATACTGGTAGCGAGTCCATCTTGATCCAGCATCGCCTTCATCAAGTGTTCCGTTTCGATTTGTTGTTGGCGTGCGGCTTTAGCAACATCTTGGGTTTGTGCGATCGCTTCCCAGGCTTTTTCGGTAAACTGGTTAGGGTTACTTGGTTGCATCTCTAATCACTCATTCCTGTAACTGTTCACAATTCTAAAAAACCCAGTGCGATCGCATAGATCGGTCTTCACGTCTTCTTTTTGGGATATTGCCGTCCTCAAAGCCAGGTAAGCTGGTTTTCATTTAAATTCTATTGTTTTGACAGCAGGGGAGCAGGGGAGCTTCGGGTGCAGGGGAGCAGGGGAGAGGGTTTGACGGTTTTTTTTCTAACTTAATAATAACCAATTTAAATGCGCAACAGCTTAATAACCCAAGTTGCTAGTTACAACATGCTGTTTTCAATGTGGAATAACAGATAAAAATCGATAATTGCTGCGATTAATCCTAGATGGTTAATGGTTTTAATTTCGGCGTTGGTCAATCATTCCATTAAGCAGGTAAACAAAATTAATTACACATTTTACAAAACTCAAAGTCTTACAAGGTAAGGGTTAAAGAGATTATTATTATTTAATTAATTCTGTTTAAGTGCTTATTAAGCAACGCCAAAAATTTAGGTGCCTTTGCCCTGGGTGCCCCCGTGATGGTATTATTTGCAGCATATTGCTAAATTATTTCATTTGAGATGGTTTTACGTGATTATGTCTTCAAGACAATCCTTTTTCCCCTTCTCTACGCTATCTACGTCAGCTGCTTCTACATATTTTCCGCTGTACAACTTCTCCTCTTAGTGTCTTTGTTACCGATTCTTACACTCCTGTCGCAACGTCAGATCAAGGAGAAGCAGCAAGAGCATACTCTCCACGTTGCTATTATTGGTGCAGGGGTACGCGGCCTTTGCTCAGCGGTCTGGCTAAAGAGACAAGGTGTTGAGGTCACGATATTCGAATCAGGAGACGACATTGGGGGAACCTGGAGCACCTTCGCCTACGATAGTTCAACACTCCAAATGCCTTCCATCGCTTATACTTTTCACCACTCGAACCAGTGGCCGCAGCCCAGAGCTTCCGCAGGAGATATTGTAAAAAATCTGCGTCATATGTGTGAGAAGGAGGAGCTGACAAACCGAATCCGACTGGGTGAGCGTGTCGAGTCTATCTTTCGTGACAAGAACCGAAAGTTCTCGATTAACCACCATGCTGGGGAGCAGTTCGATGGAGTCTTGATCTGCACAGGTCATCTCTGTGAGCGGATGGACATGATGTACCCAGGCATAGAAACATTTGCTGGAGAGGTTGTCTACCCTTATGAGTACGAACCATCCCAAATCCATAGGCCAGGTTCCAAGACCCTTATTGTTGGAGGGGGCGCATCTGCCATGGAGCATATTAAATATGGTTTGGATTCAGGTTGTCAGGCTATCTACTGGGCAGTGCGACGACCAAAGATCCTTCAGGTGGATGATGTAAAGAGGAGTTTGCCACTCCAAGACTTGATCGAATTTTCGCCAATGTGGATGACTCTGATTCCACAGCTCATCCAGTGGATTGAGTGGCCTTTTCTATATCGGCCCATCTATGCTGCACACAATATGGACAATCTTTTCCCTTCGATTTGGGAACGACCGGCTATCCCGCAGTTCAACATTTATCAAGAAATTCAGCAAGGCCGAGTGGTGCCCATCCGTGGAAAGATCACGGGTCTGAGAAACCACACAGTAGAGATTACCACTGCCGAAGGGTGCCAGACTTTGGAGGCCGACACGATCGTAAGTTGTACAGGTTTTCGCTATAAAATACCTTCTTTCTTTCAGGAACAATACCAAGATGACGGAACGATGTTGCTTGCCGACTGTCCAGCCAATGTCACCTTTACAAGCTATGGATTGGGGAATTCCACGATGCATGCCAAGCTGTTGTACATGCACTTGGTTGACCCAAACACACGCCCCAAAGTAGAAGAGAACTGTGGTCCTAACCTTCTGGTACCGCGTAACTGCTGGCAAAAGGATAAGGAAAGACTCCTTCACCTCAGTTTCTACTTTGTGCGTTATCTAATCAGTCAGCGGTCTCGGTTCAAATGGCTGGTGTTTTTTCTCTCCCAGTCCTATCCATCTCTTAGCAAAGTCAGTTGTATCCCAAGGATTTCACGTCTGTGGGCTCCAGTGTTTGCCCCCTTTGGTCTATAAATAGCTGGGTTTAGTGGGATTAAGTACAATCAATCGACCCGCATTGTTTCTTGGCTTAATGTAGAGCTATTGCCACTCTAGAATACAGCAGTCGCTGAGGCCCCAGTTTTTGTGACAAAGCCCAAATTTTGGTTAATGAAGAAATCCTCTACATTCCCTTTAGCGCGAATTATCC
This sequence comes from Moorena sp. SIO4G3, assembly GCF_010692305.1. Classification (NCBI taxonomy): domain Bacteria; kingdom Bacillati; phylum Cyanobacteriota; class Cyanophyceae; order Coleofasciculales; family Coleofasciculaceae; genus Moorena; species Moorena sp. SIO4G3. The sequence goes on from NZ_JAAHIG010000014.1 coordinate 53,281, forward strand.
CCATTATTCCATCCTCATAGGCAACTTCTGCAGGATAATTATGTAGGGCAAAGTTGGTGAGGCTGTAATTAAACCCATAGGATCCACAATTATAGATAACCAAACGATCACCAATTGCGATGTCTTCTGGAACACTAACGTCCTCAACCAGAATATCTAAAGGTGCTGGCAACTTCCCTGCTAAAGTTGCTTTCTGGGTGTTATTACCATTTCTTCCCAACACTTCCATATATTTATTAGCTGATTTCATGGACAGTCTTAAAAGTTGATGAACTCCTCCATCTAAAATGATGAATTTTTGCCCTTGGGATTGCTTAATGTCAACAACCTCAGTGATATAACATCCTGATTCTCCAACTAAATAACGTCCGATTTCCACAATGCACTGATAGGGATAACGATTATTCCCAAAAAGCGGCTGCAATTCCTGACCAAAAGATTCAATATCAAATTCGTCATCAACAGGGTTGAATGGGATGCCAATTCCTCCTCCAAAGTCCAGCATGGAGATGGGATAACCTTTATCATTGAGGCGGTTAGCAATGTTTATAGTATTGCTCCACGAAGCTAGTAATTGCCTATAGTTTAGAACATTGCTTTCTGTAAAGATATGAATTCCTTTTAAGCTGAGATTGGGTAAGGAATCTATCGTTGCAATTCCTTCAGTAGCGCTTGCTTGATCTATGCCAAATTTGCTGGCGCTACTACCAAGGGTTTGAACTAGCGTAGAAGACTCTCCACCCTGCCCCTTACTGCTTCCAAAATTACCCCTTTGTTGCTGAACTTCACAACTTTGATCAGTTCTGTATGACGGGTTGATACGGACCAGAACATTTTGCTTCTTACTATACCTCCCAGCCAAGTCATTCAGGCGCTGGGCTTCGTTGACTGACTCAAGGGCAATTAGACCAATCCCTGCCTCTAAAGAGGCAGCTAATTCTGCATTGGTTTTTCCTGGCCCTGTAAACACAAGCTGATCGGCTCGAAAGCCTGCTTTGAGTGCTGCCGTAAATTCACCAACTGAACTGATATCTGCCCCACATGCCAATTGAGCTAATTTCTGGCAAATGGACAAACTGCTGTTGGCTTTGAGAGCATAAAAAATTCTAAAATTGCTAGGTAAGTGTTGCTGGAGTTTTGTATATTGAAGGCCAATTTTATCAAGATTGTATAGGTATAAAGGCGTCCCATATTGTTCTGCTGCAATTTGTATTTCCTGTTCAGATAAGAGAATCCGGCGCATATAATCCCCACAAACTAAAATTAACTGACTCTCATTATAAATAAACTCTGATTCCAAGCAAGTTTGTGTCACAGACGTAAAATCAAAGCAAGCATCGTAATAGGTCAGAAGTGATGGCCAAGGGCAGGCAACGAAGCAAATGTACACTCTACAGATAGAAGGAGCAAAAGATGAGTAAGCAGGTCCTGGTGATTGTTCATGCAGCTAACACCAGTACTGGTAAGGTAGGGCAAGCATTGCAGCGACGTGGCTTCATGTTTGATCGTAGATGTCCGGTGGAGGGAGATACACTTCCCACCGACATGAGGGGCTACGCAGCCTGCATCATCTTCGGTGGTTCCCAGAGCGCGAATGATGACCACAACCCAGGGATTCACTCGGAGCTGGAATGGCTGGAGCGCAGTGTCCTTCCACAACAGACCCCAACCCTTGGAATCTGCCTTGGGGCTCAGCTATTAGCTCGTGTGATGGGTGCCAGGGTTGGCCCTCATCCAGATGGCCTAGTGGAGATCGGGTACTTTCAGATCCACCCATCTGAATATGGACAGACCTTCCTTGAAGAACCCCTCTGGGTCTACCAGTGGCATGCAGAAACCTTCGAAATACCTTGTTCTGCAGTGCATCTTGCATCCAGTGAGCGGTTCCCGAACCAGGCCTTTTGCTTTGGCAATTCTATTTACGGTCTTCAGTTCCATCCTGAGATGACCGATACCACTATTACGCGATGGTGCCGTTCCACAGCTGGTTCTCGGCAGCTTTGCCAACCTGGCACCCAGAAACTTACCGAGCAGCTTAGTGGGTACCGGGCACATGCCCCAACATCTGATCGCTGGCTAGAGCGTTTTATGAACCACTTTCTAAATAACTCTAGTAACGGTTAACAGAGGAGGAAAGTGCTGATAGGATACTTATTGTTTCCATAACTCATTACCAAGGGATTATCTCCATTTTCTTCAATCCAACAAAGCCTCAGCATGATGGCTGATATGGTCTTTTATAAAGGTGGCGATAAAATAGTAACCATGGTTATAGCCGACCTGGAGACGGAAAGTCAGGGGCTGATCTGCTTTTTCACAAGCCTTCTCAAACACCTCAGGGAGCAACTGCTGCTTCTCGTAAAAGGGGTCAGCGGTGCCTTGGTCAATCAATATTGTATGGTTATAGTTGGCTGTCAGCACCAGTTCGCTGGCATCGTAAGCTCGCCATTGCTCTTGGTCTGTCCCGAGGTAAGTGGTGAATGCCTTCTGACCCCAGGAGCTGCGCATGGGAGCAGCAATGGGAGCAAAGGCAGAAACGGATAGGTACTGCTTGGGATTCCTTAAAGCACAAATCAACGCACCATGACCGCCCATAGAATGACCAAATATACCTTGTTTCTCCACTTGCGCGGGGAAATTTTGGGCAATTACCTCCGGTAACTCGTGGACAACGTAGCTATACATTTGATAGTGAGCTGACCAAGGTTCAAGGGTGGCATCTACGTAAAAACCAGCACCAGACCCCAAGTCCCACTCATCGTCCTCACCTGGAATGCCTGTATTCCGAGGGCTGGTATCTGGAGCCACCAACATCAATCCATACTTGGCTGCAAATCGCTGAGCCCCTGATTTTACCATAAAGTTCTCTTCTGTACAAGTCAGACCTGACAGGTAATATAGAACTGGAACGGATTGGACTTTCGCCTGAGGGGGTTGGTATACGGAAAACCCCATCTCGCTCCTACAAGTCTGAGAGTGATGAGTGTAAAAACCTACTGTACCGCCGAAGCAACGGTTTTCTGAGACGAGGCGAAGGTCTGTGGACATGGGGCTGGTTCAAATGGACGTACCATGAAGGCGAATGTGGCTGTCCTGCATTTTAACGTTTCTTCAGGTGTGTTTGCCGAAGCTGCTCTTAACTTTACTAAACTACCTTCTAAATAAACAATTTTCAACTAACTTGCCTGATGGAATTAATTCTTTACAGTAAACCCGGTTGCCATCTTTGTGAGGGATTGCTTGAAAAGCTAGAGATGATTGAAGGCTTAACCTTTAAACTAGAGGTTCGAGACATTACCAGTCGAGATGATTGGTTCCAATCCTATCAGTATGAGGTGCCAGTACTATGTATCAACCACTGTGGTCAGGAAAAGCTCCTGCCTCGCCCCTCTCCTCGTGCTAGCGTTGAACAATTGCAGCGAATGTTACGGAAATATTTCCCTGTTAGTGAGTCAAAATAGGCGATACATCAGATTGACGGTTGACGGTTTGACTGTTAAAGCTTGATGGTTGACGGTTGACTGGTGGCTGTGATGATTCGATAGATATTATAGTGTCGTTTGGTGGGATAGATATGAAGCTAAGGGAATTATTAGCCAAAATTGCCAATAGTGTGGAAATGCCTAGCCCCGAGGGTCTTGATGTAACCGTTACAGGCATCTGTACCAATTCCCACGCCTGCCAACCGGGGGATTTATTTATCGGAATGCCAGGCACTAGGGTAGATGGTGGAGAGTTCTGGGAAAGTGCGATCGCATCTGGGGCAGTAGCAGCGATAATTTCTCCCCAAGCGGCTGCCAAACATCCCCCCCAGGAACTTTCACGGGAAACAGGAGTTTGTATAATTGCCGCCGATGACATGACCACCGTGTCTGCTCAAACCGCCGCAGCCTTCTACGACTACCCAGCACAGCAGCTAAGACTGATTGGAGTCACTGGTACCAATGGCAAAACTACCACTACCCATCTGATTGAATTTCTGCTCGCTCATAGCTCTAGTCCTATCCCCACAGCACTTTTGGGTACCCTCTATGCCCGTTGGCCAGGTTTTGAGCAAACAGCAAGCTACACTACACCATTTGCAGTTGAATTGCAACAACAGCTCCACTTAGCGGTCAAAGCAGGTGCCCAAATGGCAGTGATGGAAGTTAGTTCTCACGCCTTAGCCCAAGGTCGAATCCAGGGCTGTCCGTTTGAGGTGGCAGTGTTTACCAATCTCACCCAAGACCATTTGGACTATCACCAGAACATGGATGATTACTTCAGCGCTAAAGCCAAGCTGTTTAGTTCTGACTATCTCAAAGGCCGGGCAATTATTAATGCTGATGATTCCTATGGAGAGCGGTTAATCCAACAGTTACCAACTGAGCAAGTCTGGAGCTATAGTATCCAAAACCCATCGGCTGATTTCTCGACGAGGGACTTGAGCTACGAGCCAACAGGGGTTAGAGGAATTATGCATACTCCCGTAGGAGAGGTTAGCTTCAATTCGCCCCTAGTGGGTCAATACAATCTGTCTAACTTGCTCGCAGCAGTAGGAACAGTTTTAGAGCTGGGTTTGGATTTAGAATCAGTAGCAGCAGCCTTGGCTCAATTTCCAGGAGTGCCAGGGCGCATGGAACGGGTGCAAATTCAACCAGAACAGGATATTAGTGTGATTGTCGATTATGCCCACACCCCAGATAGTTTAGAAAACTTACTCAGGGCATCACGACCCTTTATTGAGGGCAAGATGATTTGTGTATTTGGCTGTGGTGGTGATCGCGATCGCACCAAGCGTCCTAAGATGGGGAAAATAGCGGCTGAGTTAGCTGATGTTGCTGTAGTAACTTCGGATAACCCTCGCACCGAAAACCCAGAAAGCATCTTAGAGGAGGTTTTAGAGGGGATTCCTCAATCAGTGGAACCAATGGTAATTTGCGATCGCGCTACCGCCATTAGGACTGCCATCTTGCAAGCACAACCAGGGGACGGAGTATTAATTGCTGGTAAGGGTCACGAAGATTATCAAATTCTGGGTACTGAAAAAATCCACTTCGATGACCGAGAGCAAGCCCGAGATGCTTTGATGAGTAGGTTACAGGTTATAGGTTAGCAAATTGACAGCTATTTCAGCGGGCAGGTTGTAGATTATCACATGGAAGGTCAACGTTTAAGCTTTAACCAAACCACCTTTAACGAAACCACCTTTAACCCTAAGTCAATAACCCCAACCTACTGCGTTGAACGCGCACGCGTGGCCTACGGCCAGGTTGAGGCTTGGAGAGACAACTAACTCTCCCAGGTTTGACTAGGTCATCGAGCCTCATTCTGGTACGCACGTACGGATACTTCCCCAGTCCGTACCACTGTAAGACTGTGTTGTCAGTCGCTTGCAGAAAGGACATATTGAATGAGGTGACCTAGGGGACGGGTAACCCCCAAACACTTTACTCGTGAGGATTATCTCCATGTTACGAGTCCCAGTAATTTCACCAAATGGACAACCCTTAATGCCGACAAAAGCCTCTAGAGCGAGACGTTGGGTTAAAGAAGGTAAAGCTGTCATCTACCCTAACGCCCTCGACATCTTTGCGATTCAACTAGTAGCTGAAGCATCAGGCGACGAAACTCAGTCGATTGCTGTGGGGATTGACCCCGGCAAAATGTTCACTGGCTTGGCTGTCCAGTCAGCCCAAGCCACCCTCTGGACGGGTCATCTGGTACTCCCCTATCCCAAGGTCAGAGACCGGATGGATACCCGACGCATGATGCGGCGAACTCGCCGTAGCCGTCGGATTAACCGCAAAATTCCCTACGACCAACGCGCTCACAGACAGAAGCGCTTTGAGAATCGGCTAGCCAAAAAGCTTCCCCCATCCATCAAAGCCAACCGTGATTTAGAGTTTCGTGTGGTCAGTGAGTTATTCGAGCTTTATCCCATTAGCCAGATCGTCTATGAAGTGGTCAAAGCCAAAGGGACAAAAGCTTTCTCTCCAGTGATGGTGGGGCAATACCAATCCATCCAACGCCTTGAGGCAACATTCACGGTCCCCGTCACCCAAAAGATGGGATGGGAGACCTCAATGGCACGAAAAGGGTTGGGGTTAGCCAAAGACAAGACCGATAAGAGTCGTCAGACGGCTGAGACTCACGCCAACGACGGTATAGCCTTGGCATCCTTCCCCTTCCGAAAAGTCAAGACCCAGTACTACCGCAACGGTAAAGTCGTGACCCCCACCGTGGCGGTGGTCACCCTTGCACCTTTCGCCGTGGTTTCCCGACCGCCAATTAGCCGTCGTCAACTCCACCTACTCCAATTTTCCAAGGGCGGTAAACGCCGAAAGTACGGAGGAACCACCACTCGCCACGGTTTCCGTAAAGGCGACTACGTGGAAGCTGTAAAAGCGGGTCAGACCTACCGAGGGTGGATCAGTGGCGATACGGCAACACAAGTTTCAGTGAGCAATAGCAACTGGAAAAGAATCGGACAATTCTCAGCCCGGAAAGTCCGATTACTCAAACGCTCCACGGGCTTACTTGTCAACTACTAAAAGGAGGCGGGGCTTTCCTCCCCACCCTATAGAGGGATGGGGTATCCAGCCGCGAAAATTCGATGAACCTGCCACCTAATCCAGAATTGTCTCTCTACCAGCTGGTTTTAGAGACTCTTGCCTCTCCCGAGTCTCTGAAAATCACTCCTGTCACCCTGAAATCGCTAGTCAGAGCAACCTTTGACCTGCTAATTGCTCAAAACATCTCAGCCACAATTTGGGTCAAGCCACAAGCTGAGGGCTGGCACAGAGAAATAAAACGGTATCAAAAACACGTTGATGTACCCAAAACGATTTATCTGTGCCACTGTTTAGGAGATAACTGGAAAGAGGTAGTTAACCTGAACAGAGATTCTCAACTGTTTTCCCTACAGTTGGAGACTGACTCTCATCTAAAACAGGAATATTTCTTACTAATTCTCTGTGAGAACTATAGTAGTTTAATTGTGGCTTGCCAGCCTGAGCTGTCCAAATCGGAAAATTTAGCTGATAGTGAACTCAGTCAACCTTTGTTAGCTGTTTTTACCCTTGAGCAATCAGTAATTCGGCAGTTTTTAGAGGGGTTAAGCACAGTTATTGGAACCACTACAGCAAAGCAACGCAGCCATTGGGAAACCCTTTTAGCTACCCCTCAAAGCTCTAATCATAAACTACTAACCCAGTTGTTGGTTAAACAAGTACAACGTACAGAAGAAATTGTTCAGGATACCCTGGCAACACAGCCAATCGGAGAGATTAACCAATCTCCCCCATCACCCCCAGCAGTTCCTGAGCCGGTTGTGGTAGGGAAGAATTCCTTATCAAGGGTTGAGCCTTATATGAGTAATGAGATACTCCAGCGAGTCGCTCAGGAATTACGGACACCGATAACGAACATGAAAACTGCCCTGAAGCTGCTGGATGCCTCACAAATGAAGCTCGCCCAACGCCAACGCTATATTGGGCTTCTTTATAAAGAATGCGATCGCTTAAATTCCTTAGTGGCTGGATTACTAGAACTGGTTCAGCTAGAGGGTGACCCCCAAACTGATCAAACTTTGCCGTTGCAGCTAGCAGAGATTGTTCCTGGTATTGTCAGCACCTATCAACCCCTCGCCCAAGAAAAAGGCATCCAGCTCGGCTACACCATTCCTGCCAATCTCCCCTCAGTCTTGTTTTCAGAGGTTGGCTTGAGGCATATCGTGATTAATATATTGCACAACAGTTTAAAGTTTACTCCCTCTGGCGGTAAGGTTAGAGTACAGGCAACTCGTAAGGGCAAGTATGTTCAGCTAATATTTAGTGATACAGGTATTGGCATTGCTGAAAGTGACATACCTAAAATTTTTGACAGTTTTTATCGGGGTAGGTCAACACCTAGGGAAGACCTTGGTGCAGGGATAGGTTTAACCATTGTGCAACAGTTATTACAACGGGGCGGTGGTAAGATTTCAGTAGTTAGTCGATTTGGGCAAGGCTCCCAATTTAAAGTGTTGCTACCAATTGCCTCTGAAACTTAAAAAATCGTTGAGGTAATGGTCAACCAATCCCAGGCAGGGGTGTCTTAGCCAGGTCAGCTAACGGTAAAAATACTGTCATCACCTCACCTTGTTGGGGTCGTTGCTTAACAATTAGTTTACCACCCAACGCCTGGAATAGATTTTTGGTGACATTCAAATTCAAACTGATACTACCCGTTTCTGGCTGGAAAGTCAGCAGCTGACCAAGGGACTTCAATGTCGGGCAATGGTCGTCAGCGATTGTTTCCCGATTAATCTGAGACTGGAATTGTAACTTCAGCTGGTTTCCAGCAGGTGTAACCTGTAACTGGATATGACCCCCTGTTGGAATAGACCGGGTGAAATTTTCCATCAAGCCAGTTAGTACCTGATCTAGCAAAGCGGGATGACTGACCACTGTTGGCAACTGTTGCGGTAAGACTACATCTAGGGTTAAATTACGCCGCTGTGCTTGTTTTTGCCAGCGGGGGATGCTGTTGTGAAAAACCCGAGCCAGAGATATACAAGTCAGGCTAACAGGGGTTTGCTTGGCTGCTGTGGTTTCTAATTCTACTGCCCGGAAAATCAACTCCATGCGGTTGATTTGTTCGCTACACTCATGGTCAATAATTTCTATACGCCGCATAACTTCTGGAGGTAAGTCACGACGTCTAAGCAGTAGTTTAGTCAGGGTGTGAATTGTAGTTAGGGGTGTCCGGATTTCATGGGTCAGAGCTCGGAGCAACTCAAGGTCAGGTGTAGCTTCAGAATTTTCTTTTGGCTGAACAGCAGAGATTCTAGGAAAGCCTCGCGCTTCATTTTTCACCAATCGTTGCCAGTTAGGCTCACTTCCTTTCTGTTTCTTGGCAAAGGGTGTACTAGAAGACCCATTTTGTGAGTGACTACCAGTTTTGACCCTATCCCTCTGATGCTGAGGTTGTCTTGGCTGAACCATTGTTGACTCGGATATTGTAACCGGTATAGTCTGGCTTAGTTCTACTAAAGGCAGTTCTGGTAAATTCTCCAGAAGCCCACGACCAAAGTTCATTACAATGCGGTAATCGGGGGGCTTTGGCACAAATTTTTCCATTAAAGCTTCCAACTGCTTGAGATGATGAGAACTGCTCAGTAATAGTCTACGGTGCAGTGATGTCCAAACACGTTGGATATCTTCTGGGTCAAAGGAGAATTGAAAGCCTGGAACCCCAAAGTGGTCTTCTCCAGAGACCATGACTAAGCTAAAGTCTTTGGTAAACACTAAACAAAACTGCTCGTTAGCTAAGGGGTCTCCTGGAAACAGGGGTAACCGAATGGTCGTATTTTCTACAAATGGAGTAGTCTCAGGTTGAGCCGGAGGTAGCTGGAAGGGCATAAAAGCCCAAGCATTCAAGGCGTCGTTCGTAAAAATCCCAGTCTCGAAACTTGCCAGTAGCTCTCGATCACTTAAGACTGGTGCAGGACCAGCTAGAATTAATCCTTGCTTCGAGGAGTGTTCGGGATTATGGCTTGTTGATCCATTTCCTGAAACCGCTGGCAACAGCAACTGTTCCAAGGTAGCGATCGCACTTTGCCATTCCCGTTGAGCTTTAGCTGCTGCTGCCCTATGCTTAGGGCTAGCCCCTTCTCTTGTCCTGTGACTGCTAGCACCTATTGAACAAGTTTCAATCACAGTTGCTTGCTCTGAGGAAAGAGCAACCTTGTCATCGCTTCCAATTAGTTCCTTTTGGGATAAAATTTCACTTATACTTGGTAATAACCACCTTGGAACCACAATCCACCCCCGATGCACAGCTAGTGCAGTAATTCAAACTATCAACTCCTTTGATAAAGATGGTAATGTGATTGCTGATAGTTTAAGGATCGTAGAACCGAACTTCTACGTAGCAATTCCCGTTAACCTAAGCATTGGAAACAATGAGCTTAAACAGCAATTAACAGTTTGAATTAAGAATATCAAATTTTTCTGGCATTGTTAGAGTTAACAAGATACACCACCTATCTGCCTCTGTTTTGGTAAGCTAATACCTAGCGGCTAACACCTAGCAGCTAACAGTTGGGGCAATTAATCAAAATATGGCAAAGATCGAGACCAGAACCGAACCCATGGTGATCAACATGGGTCCCCACCATCCCTCCATGCACGGCGTTCTCCGCTTAATTGTCACCCTGGATGGGGAGGATGTGATAGATTGTGAGCCGGTAATTGGCTACCTGCACCGAGGCATGGAGAAAATTGCCGAGAATCGCACTAACATTATGTATGTCCCTTACGTGAGCCGATGGGACTATGCAGCAGGGATGTTCAATGAGGCAATTACAGTCAATGCCCCAGAGAAATTAGCAGATATTCCGGTACCCAAACGTGCCAGCTACATCCGCGTGATTATGCTGGAGTTGAATCGGATTGCCAATCACCTGCTGTGGCTTGGACCATTTCTAGCAGATGTGGGTGCCCAAACCCCATTCTTCTACATCTTCCGGGAACGGGAGATGATTTATGACCTATGGGAAGCTGCCAGTGGACAACGGTTAATTAACAACAACTACTTCCGTATTGGTGGAGTTGCTGTTGACCTACCCTATGGATGGATCGATAAGTGCGAAGACTTCTGTGACTACTTTGACCCTAAAGTTGATGAGTACGAACGGTTAATCACCAACAACCCTATCTTCCGCCGCCGAGTTGAAGGTATCGGTACCATTAGTCGGGAAGAAGCGATTAACTGGGGACTTTCTGGCCCGATGCTACGAGGTTCTGGAGTCAAGTGGGACTTGCGCAAAGTTGACCACTACGAATGCTACGACGACTTCGATTGGGAAGTACACTGGGAAACCGGGGGTGATTGCTTTGCCCGGTATGTGGTGCGGATTAGGGAAATGCGGGAGTCCGTTAAGATTATCCGTCAAGCCTTAAAAGGACTTCCCGGTGGTCCTTACGAAAACCTAGAAGCCAAGCGGATGGCAGAGGGTCGCAAATCCCAGTGGAACGACTTCGATTATCAGTTCATGGGCAAGAAAATTGCCCCTACTTTCAAAATTCCCAAGGGTGAACACTATGTCCGTCTTGAGTCTGGGAAAGGAGAACTAGGAATTTTCATTATTGGTGATGATAATGTCTTTCCTTGGCGTTGGAAGATTCGTCCAGCCGATTTCAATAACTTACAGATTCTGCCCCATATCCTCACAGGAGTCAAAGTTGCCGATATTATGGCGATTCTCGGTAGTATTGACATCATTATGGGGTCAGTAGACCGTTAAGGTAGGTTAATGCTTCTAGGTAATAGGCTCAATGGCTCTAGGTTTTAGACTAAGCAGATTTTGGCAACGTTGATGAGCTCCGCCTCAAGCACGGAAGCTCTCAACTAATCGAGTATTCCTCCTATTCTTTGCTAAGCTAGGAGGAATTTTTGATTTTAGGTGCGCTCTTACCATTAAGAATTAAATTCGCCACAGCTCACACCTGTTGTAAGACTGTGACGTTAAGACAGCATTTAGGGAATTCTAGGAATGTAGCTCCAAAGACTGAAGAGTAAATTGCTGTCTATGAGTGAAAATCCCCCACCTATTAAAGTATTACGTCAGCGCCATGTAGGCTGGGATAAGCCTACCGAGGAAAATCTCAAAACTATTAAAACTATTGAGTTATTATGGAGTAATTTGTTCGAGGCAATTTTTGATCCCATTGAAGATAACTGGTTAGAGCATTGGCAAAAGCTATACAAAACTATTCTGGAGGTTTGTTCTGATAACGAAGAGCGCCGCATTACTCTAGTCTACCTGAGCAATGTTAAGGATTTGACCAAAGAAGCTAGAGAATGGAAAATGCTGGTGACTTACCTGGAGAATACTAAAGACTGGGCTAGAAAATCAATTATTAGAGGATCATAAACCGTTAAATAAAATAGTGAAAATGGTGACGCTTCGCGTAAGCCACAGGCCCCGTCAAAATTATCTTTGATAAAGTAAAACCTGTAAAGTTACTAACAGCAAGACCACTATCCCTTCTACAAAGGCTTTGCGGAATACTTTTCTGATAATACTGAGCGCTACATTATGCGCTACCAGTAGCCAAGCTTGAGCTTAGTTATTGCTGCGATCGCGTAGCGTGACCATTCGCGTAGCGTGGCCTTTTGGCCAAGGTCAATCGCGTAGCGGCTCTTTCAGAGCATCGCCATCTTAATTAATTTGTGAACAAAAACAGGTTGTGATATTCTTCCCCCAACGCCGATCACCCCATCACCCTGTCTAAGCCTCTGGGTAAATTGTTAAGAAGAGTAAACTAGAGAAGTAATATTAAGTCCGGTTAATCACTTCCCAAATAGTTCCTGGATTGTTGGATGTTAGCCCTTTGGCTGATGGGTAATTGACAATTACCCATCAGCCATTAGCAAATACTGATTACCCCATAAGGACTATGATGATTATTCAATCGGATCTGATCTAACTATCTCAAGTGCGAGTTTTGTCAGGATTATAGAGCGCGTGAAAGTTTTTCAGACCCTGGAAGGGCAGCAACGCCAAAGTTTGCTGATTTTATTTACTGTTGGTCTGTTGTTTTGGTCAAGCTTAACGTCTTTGTTGCCAACCCTGCCGCAATATATTGAAGACTTGGGTGGGACTAAGCAACAGGTCGGGCTAGTAATGGGTTGCTTTGCCATTGGTCTGTTGCTGTTTAGAAACCCACTGGGGCGTATGGCAGACCTGCACAGTCGCAAGTTGGTAGTAATTATTGGTACTAGCGCTGTAGCTCTAGCGCCTTTGGGCTATCTATTTACCCAGTCGATTAGCCTGTTGATGCTGGTTCGAATGTTTCATGGCATCAGTATTTCAGCCTTTACCATCGGTTATTTGGCTCTAGTCACCGATTTGTCCCCTGTTGACAAGCGAGGTGAGTTAATTGGTTATATGAGTTTGGCAACATCGATTGGTTTAGGTCTCGGACCAGCGCTGGGGGGTTTTCTACAACAAGAGGTTAGCTACACTGTTTTATTCTTAGTGTCTGCAGCTCTAGGTGGGCTGGGTGTGCTCTTAGGGAGTCAGATTCGTGAACCAATTAGGTCTGCTAGACCTGAGCAGGAACAATCAAAATCTTGGTTAAACTCGATTTGGCAGCTATTGGTCAAACTATGGCAGTTGTTAACCAGCCCTCCTCTTGGAATTCCAGCTTTGGTAATGCTGTTGTTCGGTATAGTATTTGGAACAAAAGTTAGCTTTGTCTCTCTGTTTATTCGAGAAACTGGTATTAATCTCAATCCAGGATTGTTTTTCACAGCTGCTGCGATCGCTAGTTTTGTGATTCGTGCATTAACTGGTCAGGCATCTGATCGGTATGGACGAGGAGTTTTTATCACCGCTAGTGTGGTTTGCTATATCATCTCAATGTTGATGATTTCCCAGGCTGATACGGAAGTTGGATTTTTACTAGCTGGTTTATTAGAAGGAGCTGGCACTGGATTATTCATACCGATGATGACTGCTTTGATGACTGACCGCTCCTCTGCTGACGAACGGGGTCAGGTATTCGCTGTCTGCATTAGTGGGTTTGATTTAGGGATTGGCCTAGCTGGGCCGATCTTTGGTTATTTCGCCGACCTGTTAGGATATCGAGGAATTTTTTCCTGTAGTGCTGGTATAGCATTTTTGGCACTGATTATCTTTATGACCAAGTCCAACAAAAATTTATCCCGTTCCCTCAGATTTGCCATCGGTCGTGAACGGGATTTATATGCTATAGACACTAGAATGCCTTAGCTTAACAAACGGGCTAGGAGGGATTCGAACCCCCGACACCGTGGTCCGTAGCCACGTGCTCTAGTCCACTGAGCTACAAGCCCTTAACTTCTGCCAGTTTTTTGTGGCTCAACAGTTACTTATCATAACACATAGATCAAAAATTTTGCAATACTCTTGTGGAAATCAATCGCTCGCTATCCCATCTCGATAGTCAAGGTCAAGCTCAGATGGTCGATGTTTCTGGCAAAGAGCTTACCAAACGTCAGGCAGTAGCCGCTGCTCAGGTACGGATGAAAACCGCAACCTTCAACACCATCCAATCTGGTAATGCCCCCAAGGGTGATGTCTTAGGAACCGCTAGGCTGGCTGGGATTATGGCAGCAAAGCAAACTTCCCAACTGATTCCTCTGTGTCATCCCTTGCCCCTACACAAGATCGAAGTTCAAGTGGAACCTGACCCCCAACTACCGGGATACCAGATTCAGGCATCTGTGACTACTAAAGCTGAAACTGGTGTCGAAATGGAAGCACTAACAGCAGTTTCTGTTGCGGCTTTGACCCTTTACGATATGGCCAAAGCCTTGGAAAAGTCTATCGCGATTGAATCGATTCGCCTGTTGAGTAAGACCGGAGGTAAATCCGGGGATTACCAAATATCAGGCGATTGCTAAGTTAAGGAATCAGCTCAAGTCAAGTTGGGTCAGCACTTAGCACTTATCCACTGAGGCACTCAGTTGCCAATTACCGTTTGAACAGGAAATCTATGGCTAAGATTAGGTTTCTCGCAAACGTGGCATCAGTTCCACCAGATTACAGGGGGAATTGCCCAAATCGAGTTGGTCTTTGATAATCTGCTCCCAACCTGTCCGACAAGCTCCAGAAGATCCTGGCAGACAAAAGATGTATGTTCCGTTAGCCACACCAGCCAGGGCACGAGATTGGATAGTAGAAGTCTTAATCTCTTGGTAGGAAATCATGCGGAAAATTTCACCAAAGCCCTGGATTTCCTTATCCAGCAGGGGTTGAATCGCTTCTGGTGTACCATCTCGACCTGTAACACCAGTTCCTCCTGTAGTCAACACTACCTGTACGAAAGAAAAAATTAGCACAAGAGGCAGAGAAGAGAGGAATGAACCAATCTGAGGTACTTAGAAGTTTAATAGCTCGCTTTCCCGATCCCAAGGACTCTGTGTAAAATTCATCCCACACCTATGCTACGCATCAGGATGTGGGGCTTCTTTTACCGGCCAGCTAAAATTTTGTCACAGTCCCGCTAAAGGTACTAAGTGCCAACCGGTTGGGGTGACTCAGCAGTTTCGTTACCTTCAGCCTCAATGAGCTCCATGTCCTCATATTTATCAAAACACTTACGCTTAGCAGCGACAGCGATATCGAGAACAATGGGTACTTCTAATTTGATCGGAACTTGGAACACACAGGGGTTATAGTATTTGTAAGGCATGGGTTTTACCTCTTGCTGCAATTAGGTTTCATCAACACATTTATAGAATGTCAGATCTAACTCTGGCTTAACAGTACCCTTGAGGGTACCTTTTCTGTTAAGAATGATTAACGTTAAGTTATTTTAACTAGTTAAGCGGTGTCTTTTTGACTTGACGGAATCCAATGCTCTAAGCCGCTACCGGAACAAATGAAGTAGAGAACAACTATTACTCAACCCTAGAGTCGAATGTTAGGTGCAGCTAATCTGACTTCCCTACTCCCTACTCCCTACTCCCTACTCCCTCAAAACCTAACCTAATTGACCATCGCTCTACTACTACGGCAAATCAATCCTTCTGAGCCAAAATGTGTGTAAGAGTATGGATTATTCTGATCTGGCCACAGTTGCTGGCCTTTCTCAACTCCAATTTCTTTAACTACCTCTAATTTCCCGTCATCGATGGCTTCATTAACTGCCCTAAAGACGCTTTCCCATGCTCCGTAATCATCAAAAATGATCAATGCATTATTAAATCGCTTTAAACAGTTATCAATATCTTGTTTGATATACTCGTATTTATGACGTGCATCTATTAAAACCACATCAGCAGTAAAGGTTAACTCATTCCAATCAGAAGTATACACATCAAATTTTTGGAATTTGACATGGGAATTAAAAATATTGTTTAGTCTTGCTACTCTCAGGTATCTATCGTTAACATCTAAACCCAGATATTGAGTGAAGTGATCCGCTAGGTGCTTTGCGGTCAAACCTTTGTAACATCCCACCTCTAATAAGTTATATTGTTTTTTCGGGAAAAATTGTTTGACATGATCACGGAATTGTTGGCTAACTGTCCAACAATCTGTCCTTTTATCTACAGGTAGGACTATATCCTGCCATGTATTCTGGATTTCATTGAAGATTTCAATCATAGGTTGTAATTAGTAACAGTAATCAATCTAAGCATTCAGCCGTCAGCCGTCAGCAATATAAGCATTCAGCCGTCAGCCGTCAGCCGTCAGCTTATTTTATTCAAAAGCTGTTCGGAGCTCAAGTAGTGTGGCCACAGGCCTTTGGCTGATAGCTGATACGCGACAGGCTGATACGCGACACGCTGAATGCTTAATAATAAATAGCAAAGGCCACAGGGAGTAGGGAGTCGGGAGTCGGGAGTCGGGAGTCGGGAGTCGGGAGTCGGGAGTCGGGAGTCGGGAACTTTGGCTCAAATAGGTACCCCGTTTAATAAAATAACTGACTTTCTACACTTCCCACACCTCCCACACGCCCTATTCCCCATTCCCTAACCCCAGGGCTGTAGCAGCACCTAAGTGCTTGAGCAAGGTGGCTTGGGGAAGTGGCCCAAGCAGATGACTCCAAGGCAAGACTTGCTCTGTTGACCAGTCGGTATAGACGTAGAAGTCTAGTTCAGGTAACTGTCCTCGCAATTGTTTAAAGGCACGGCGGAAACTGCCTAGGGAATCCCCATAATGCCTGGTTAGTTCTAAGAGTTGGGATAAGCGACGATCCCCTCGGGAAATGAGTGCTTGAATGACTGACCAATTGTAGCTTTCTGGTCGAAAGTCTATGGCTTGCGATCGCAATTTTTTCTGCAACAACTTGAGGCGCTTCTGGGCTTGGGGATTGACACCAAACCACTGAAAGGGTGTATGAGCTTTGGGCACAAAGGTGGAGCACCCGAGGGTTAAGCCTAGACCGGGGGCTGCTCTCTTAATCTGTTCCATCATCGCTACAGTTTCTTCAACATCTGCTATTTCCTCTCCCGGAACTCCTACCATCCCGTAGAGTTTCAGACGTTTTAATCCCCCTGCTTTAGCATTCACTGCTGCTTGGATAATTTGGTCATTGCTGAGCTTCTTATTAATAATCTCGCGCAACCGTTGTGAGCCACTTTCTACTGCAATCGTAATCGAACGGGTGTTACGTCTAGTTAGGGTTTGGGCTAGCTTTTCGGTAACTGTATTGGTTCGCACCGAAGCAATACTCAAGCGCACATGGTCGTATTGTGGCTGATTTAGGTAATCTAACAACACATCAAACTCGGGATGCTGGGTGACAGATGCTCCCAGTAAGCCAATCCGGTCTGTTACCTTTAATCCCCGTTCTATAGCTGGAATCAAAGCATCGATCGCGCTAGGAGTACGAAATGGTAAAGTAAGGTAACTGGCCAGACAGAAGCGACACATTTCTGGACAACTGCGCACCACTTCTACCATGTAGATGTTTTCCCAAGCGGCTTTTTCGGTGACCACTGTGGAAGCAGACAGGGTATTGCCCCGATAGGTCTGTTTAGATACCGTGGCAGGAATCTGATCAGACACTGGTTTAATGGATGCGATCGCACTCGTTAGGTCATGGTAGGTTACGTCATATAAACTAGGTATATAAACTCCAGGGACTTGAGCCAAATGCTGCAATTGAGTATTACGTTCAGCAGTCCGAACCTCTTGATAAGCATCGATAAAATTATCTAGCAGGATTTCCCCATCTCCGAGCAAAATCACATCAAAGAAGTCAGCAAAGGGTTCTGGATTAGCCGTTAACACGGGACCGCCACCAAATACTAGGGGATGGCTAGAGTCCCGTTGTGCTGAGTACAGGGGTATCTCCAAAAATTCCAATCCCCCTAAGATATTGACATAATCCAATTCCCATGATATAGAATAACCTAGTAATTCTGGCTGTCTCGGTAATGGCTCATGGTAATCGGTGAACAAGCGGCTGACCCTTAAGTCAGGGCGCAAGGCTAAAGATGCCCACACTATCTGATAGCCAAGACTAGTAATACCTATACTGTATTGATTAGGAAAGGCAAAGATAGTAGGAATGGCATGGTCGTCAGGAGTGGCTGGTGTAAACAGAAGACGTTCGGAGGAAAATACCACAGGGTTTAAAGAGGACGTATTGGATTGAAGAATACAAAAAAATAAGGTTTATTTATTTATAGCGTTTATCCCACTTATGAAGTACAGTCTTTTTTGACTAGGGGACCCCCCTAACCCCCCTTCTTAAGGGGGGGATATGATTCCGTTAAAACCATCTTTACTATTGCCTTTTGCATGGATGCCTTTTGCCTTAAAAGGTAGAGCCATGTCGCTCCAACGTTGCTGAGAATTGCTATATTCTCATTATGCTTTGGTCATCATTAGTAGTTCACCCTAGGCTTAACTACTAGTTAAAAATAACCAATCACAAATAGTAAGCATATGCGCTACAGATGGTGCTACTTGAGGTGCCGTCAGCGGTCAGCCGTCAGCTTTCCGTAACAGAGATTAAACTTTTGCTTACCTGTTTTATTCAAAAGCTCTTCGGTGTAGCTTGCCCTATGCCCATAAGCTGATAGCTGATAGGTAAGCATATGCCCTACGCGCACGCGTGCGCGAACAGCTGTCAGCCGTGAGCTTTTAGCTCACGCGTGCGCGAACACCCGTCAGCTTATTTTATTCAAAATCACCTCAAGTACCGTGGCCACAGACCTTTGGCTGATAGCTGATACGCGACACGCTGATAACTGATAACTGAATGCTTACGCTGAATGCTGATAGCTGAATGCTTACGCTGAATGCTGATAGCTGAATGCTTACCTACTACGTGTAAATCCGGATTTTCTGCAAGCAGAAAGAAAAAAGTTACAGATTCACTAAATTTAAAATTTTAAGCCCTAAAATAGACAACAAGTTATACGACAACATGTTATGGCTGCTTTTGTATTGCTAAGGAGTTGATGTGTCAATATTTTCCCCGAAGCCCCAAGATCGACATAGCCACCACCCTCCGAATCCCTCAAAGAAACTGGGGGAGAAATCGGATTTAAATGAGAGTGCTGTGTCTAATCATGGCAATAACCCCTCATCAAAGCCAAGACGGCGGAAGCGACCGAGGGTAGTTGCCCAAACTCTCAACGGAATTAAGCGTGTATCTAGTACGGTTATCAAACCGCTAATCGGACCAAAAGCAATCTATCGTCGCTCCTGGTTTTGGATCGGACTAGGGGTGGGTGGCAGTGCGATCGCATTGGGTTGGGGTTGGCAAAAGCTAGAAAGCTCTCTGCCAGATTCTACTAAGGATGTCTTGACCTATGTTCGAGATGACACCATCACCATCAAAGCTGCCGACAGCAGTATTATCCAGCAAATTGGGCCAGCTAGCCATGAGACCCTCAAGATTTGGGAAATACCCGAAACCCTGATGGAAGCCTTCATTGCGATTGAAGACCAACGCTTTAAAGAGCATAAAGGGGTAGATAGCCAGGGTATTCTCCGTGCTACTGTGGCTAACCTCAAAGCTGGGGGAGTAGTAGAAGGAGGTAGCACGATTACCCAGCAACTTGCTAGAATTGTCTACTTTGATCACGAACGCAGCATCGTACGCAAACTCAAAGAAATGCGCATGGCGCAGAAAATTGAGCAGGATTTGAGCAAAGATCAAATCCTGGAGCGTTATTTAAACCTAGTCTATTTGGGTTCCGGTGCTTACGGGATTGCTGATGCGGCTTGGGTCTATTTTAGTAAACCGGTAAAAGACCTGACCTTGGGAGAAATGGCAACACTGGCGGGATTACCCCCAGCTCCTAGTGTTTACTCGCCATTGTTGGAGGGCAAAATCAATAGCTCTAGGCAAAAAGCAGCCAAAGAGCGTCGTGATGTAGTATTGCAGCGGATGTTGGAAAATGGCTACATCTCCCAGGCTGAAGCCAACAAAGCTATGGCCGAGCCCCTGAGTATTAAACCAAGCCAACCGAAGCGACTGGAGCGTAAAGCATTCTATTTCACGGAATATATTCAACAAGAATTGCCCAAATACGTTTCCAAAGAAGTACTGGCTAAGAAAGGGCTGACCATTGAAACTACAATTAATTTAGAGTGGCAAGATGCTGCTGAAACTGCTGTCCAAAAGACCATGAAAACCTATGGTCGTTACCAGCGGTTTGGACAAGCTGCACTCGTTGCCGTCGATCCCCGCAATGGTCAGATCAAAGCCATGGTCGGGGGTAAGGATTTTAATGACCTAGATAGCAATAATTACCTCAATCGGGTCACCCAAGCTCAGCGTCAGCCCGGTTCTACATTCAAGACTTTCGTGTATGCCGCCGCAGTAGCAACAGGGATGTCTCCCTATAAAGGCTACATGGATGCGGGGTATATAGTAGATGGTTACGAACCTAAAAACTACAGTGAGAGATTCCGGGGTTCGATCTCAGTGCGGGATGCCCTGGTTTCTTCGGTGAATGTGGTAGCCGTCAAAACCCTAGTGGATGTGGGCTGGGAGCCGATTATTAAACTGGCTCAAAAAATGGGGATTAAATCCAAACTCCATCCCACCTACTCCCTAGCCTTAGGAGCATCTGAGGTAAACCTATTAGAACTTACCAATTCCTATGGCACCTTAGCCGCCCAAGGTATTCACCACGATGCTCATGGGATTCGCCGCATTATTGACCAGCACGGTAACGTGATTTACGACCACAAAGTCGAGGGTGAGCGAGCTATTGATGCAGAAACAGCAGCGATTGTGACCTGGATGCTCAGGGGTGTGGTTACCGGGGGTACTGGGACAGCGGCTCAAATTGGACGACCAGCAGTTGGCAAAACCGGCACTACGGATGATGCCCGTGACCTCTGGTTTGTGGGCTATATTCCCCAATTAGTCGCTGGGGTTTGGTTAGGTAATGATGATAACAAGCCTACCAAGGGTTCTAGTGCAACTGCTGCTGCCACCTGGCGTCAGTTCATGTTGGAGGTAATCGAAGACTTAGACCGTGAGTCCTTTACTGAGCGCCCCAGGAAGTTATCCGGTCGGGAAGCTACCATTGAAGCTCAGCCGATTAAACCTAAACGAGTTATTAACAAGAAATTTGTTCCCACTACCGTTACCGCTTCCACAACTCGGTCAAGGAGAAGAACTAGTTCAAGACGTGCTAGTTCAACCAGAAGAGCCAGTTCTACACGGCGTCGTAGTAATCGGGTCAGGGTGTCTAGGAAACGCTCTCAACCCAAACGGTATTACCGTCGCAAAGCGACAACAACTAAACGGTCTTATCCCCGTAAAACTACCACCAGACGCTATACGCCTAGAAACACTGCCCCGAGACGGTCAGCACCAGCAAAGCGCAGGTATTCACCAGCACCAGCAAGGCGCAGACCAGCACCAGCACCCAGAGTTGCTCCCAAACCGGCGGCTCGTCCTAAGCCTCAACGCAAGCCAGCAGGAGGTCCCTTAGCTCCCCCAGCAGCTAGAAAATAGGTGCTGTTAGCCGTCAGCGGTCAGCGGTCAGCGGTCAGCTTTGTGGCACAGGCTTCTAGCCTGTGAAGTAGCTCATAAGCTGATAGCTGATAGCTGATAGCTGAATACTGATAGCTGATAGCTGATAGCTGAATACTGATAGCTGATAGCTGAATACTGATAGCTCATAAGCTGAATACTGATAGCTGATAGCTGAATACTGATAGCTCATAAGCTGAATACTGATAGCTGAATACTGATAGCTGATAGCTGATAGCTTACGGTATCGAAGCCATCATGCTGGATGGTACGATAACCGAAATACGAGAAAATCTAAACTGGCTATGTATGTATTGATGGAAGCAGGCAGTTTTCCCTTGTGGTTTACCCTAGTGTATGTTGTGGGTTTTGTGGCAGCAGTTGTGATTGGCTCGATTGCTTGGTACAACTCTAAACGTCCTGCTGGTTGGGAAGGGTCAGAAACTCCTAATTGGGTACCAAAGATCGATCCAAATGATAATTCTAAGGGAGATGAATCCTAGCAGACGTTAGTTTGGTTGGGAAAACCGGAAGATTTGACTCAAAAAGAACCGTGGCTCCAACACCGTAAGTCACGGTTCTTTTTTAGCCCTATTAGGGTAATCAGGCCACTGCTCAGAATTTGTTGGTATCTTAGAGATGTCTTACTGAATTGCCATCATGACCGGAGCTGCTGAAACTAAGAAGAAAGGCAAGTCACTCCCACCAACACTGATCATCAGGTTGGGAAAGTTTGTCTGGACAACTATCTGGCAAATGATGATGTCGAAGCTGGCTCCACGGAATAATTCTGGAGAGTACATTCGCCCTGCCAGCGAGTTTAGGAATTTTATCGGGACAGAAGCAGAGAATTCTTACCAACCCGAAGCAGGACGCTACTGTCTTTATGTAGGACTCGGTTGTCCTTGGGCGCACCGCACTCTCGTGGTCAGGGCACTGAAGGGACTCCAAGACGCAATACCGGTCTTCATTGCCTCTCCTTCCTCAAATCAGGGGATTTGGGTATTTAATGAGCAGCAGGAAGGCTGCGACACGCTTCCTGAGCTTTACGACCTGGCACAAACAGGCTACAACGGTCGTTGCACAGTTCCAGTGCTGTGGGATAAACAGAGCAAAACCATTGTCAACAATGAGAGTGCAGAAATTATCGTAATGCTGAACTCACAGTTCAATGAGTTCGCGACTAATCCTACCCTAGACCTTTATCCAGAGGAACTGAAGGAAACCATTGATGGGTGGAATGAGACTATCTACCACACGGTGAATAATGGAGTCTATCGCTGCGGGTTTGCCCAGACCCAAGAGGCTTATGAGAAAGCTTGCGATCAGCTATTCACAACCTTAGATAAGATTGATCGAGCCCTGGAGACCAGTAGATACCTGTGTGGGGATAGGGTAACCCTGGCAGATGTGCGTCTATTTACCACTCTGTTCCGTTTTGATGTGGTCTATTATGGATTGTTCAAGTGCAACCGTTTCAGAATTCAGGACTACGATAACTTAGGTCCCTACCTGCGTGACTTGTATCAGCTTCCCGGAGTTGCTGATACCTGTAGCTTAGAGGATGTCAAGCGGGATTACTACGGAAATCTGTTCCCCCTCAATCCAGGTGGAATTATTCCCAGTGGTCCTGATTTGGCTAGTCTCCTTAGACCTCATGGTCGGGAATCGGGAATCGGGAATCGGGAATCGGGAGTCGGGAGTCGGGAGTCGGGAGTCGGGAATCGGGAGTCGGGAGTCGGGAGTCGGGAGTCGGGAATCGGGAATCGGGAATAGGGAATCGGGAGTCGGGAGTCGGGAGTCGGGAACAAAAATTCTCACAATTTATTTAGGTACCCTATAGTGTTGATTGAATTGGATGCGTTCCCGTAGCGTGGCCAAAGGCCATCGCACTCAGCCGTTCACCCTTACACTAATTACAAGTATAGTAATACTAACTACAGTGGTTATTATAGTAGCGATGCAGCCCGGTCTTGTGGGAAACCCCCACTCGCGCTTTGGATCAATACAATGAGATACACAAAAATTTTTCCCTGTTCCTTGCTTTCGATTCCCGATTCCCGACTCCCGATTCCCGACTCCCTGTTCCCTGTTCCCTATTCCCTATTCCCTTTTAATACTTAAAAGGATATAATTTTTTTACCGATTGCCGAGATAGAACAACAATCGTTAAAACTCCAACAAGTGTGCCAAATGGTCTGAACCAGCAGAGTAGGCAAGCTATCATAAATGAAAACCAATAATTCTTGCTTTTTCTGAGCATATAGCCAGAGAGAATGATAGCAAAAGCAAAGACTTCTCCAAGGATGAAAAGTATGGCACCAGAAATGACTAGCAAATAGCCAGGCAAGTCCGATGACACATTTCGTGATAACTTAAACCACTCTGATAACTCTCCTGATAAGTCTGCCGGAATTGAGTCAGTTGCACCAATCATGAACAGACCAAAAGGGATATACAACATTAGTATAAACAGGGAGTAAAATCCAAAAAATCCCCCAAACATGTAGTGAGTCCATGATAATAGTGTTAACTGCTTTTTAGGATTTCTCATAACTAGAAATTAGTCGAATTCCCAAACTTCCCAAACTGTCCCAACTTAGCACACCTCCCACACTTCCCTCCAATACTCTCTTGGTGAGCAAAAGCCTGAGTGTGAACTGGTGCAGCTCGATTCAATGCCAAAAATTTTCCTAGTTTAACTCCTTCCGTCATCACAGAAAACTCAAGAACTGTTTTACCTTCACCATATTTCCTAGCTCCACGCTCCGGCTCAGGAGATTTTTCTAGTGCGAACGCATTTTGTAGTACGCATTTTGTAGGGTGGGCATTGCTTGAAACCAACCCCCAACCCTGGCAGAATTGATCTGAGCAATGCCCACCAACCAGTACGCATTTAGTAGGGTGGGTATTGCTTGAAACCAACCCCCAACTCTGCCGGAATTTACCGGAGCAATGCCCACCAACCAGGGTGCATTTTGTAGTGCGATGCTCCTTTGGAGCCGCTACGCGATCGCTTTTGTAGCTTTTGTAGGGTGGGCATTCCTTGAAACCAACCCCCAATCCTGCCGGAATTGACCAGAGCAATGCCCACCAACCAGGGTACCTATGCCTCCCAAACCTTCCGGAATTCACCATTACTTTGCCCACCCAAAGCATTGCTTGAAACCTCACGGGGTGACAACAAAGTATGCATTTTGTAGGGTGGGCATTGCTTGAAACCAACCCCCAACCCTGCCGGAATTTACCGGAGCAATGCCCACCAACCAGGGTACCTATGGCCGGTTTCCAACTCCCAAACATTCCGGAATTGACATCACTATTTGCCCACCCTACGATTGTCATTATTGGTGGGCATTGCCCATGTCATTGATCGCTGTTCAATCTTGGTCTTGATCCGCAATGCCCACCCTAGGATTCTGGTTGGGTCTTGGTGGGCATTCCCCATTTCATTGATCGCTGTTCAATCATGGTCTTGATCCGCAATGCCCACCCTACGATTGTCATTATTGGTGGGCATTCCCCATGTCATTGATCGGTTTTCAATCATGATCTCAATCAGCAATGCCCACCCTACGATTGTCATTATTGGTGGGCATTCCCCATGTCATTGCTCGGCCTTCAATCATGATCTCAATCAGCAATGCCCACCCTACGATTGTCATTATTGGTGGGCATTCCCCATGTCATTGCTCGGCCTTCAATCATGATCTCAATCAGCAATGCCCACCCTACGATTGTCATTATTGGTGGGCATTCCCCATGTCATTGATCGGTTTTCAATCATGATCTCAATCAGCAATGCCCACCCTACGATTGTCATTATTGGTGGGCATTCCCCATGTCATTGATCGGTTTTCAATCATGATCTCAATCAGCAATGCCCACCCTACGATTGTCATTATTGGTGGGCATTCCCCATGTCATTGATCGGTTTTCAATCATGATCTCAATCAGCAATGCCCACCCTAGGATTCTGGTTGGGTCTTGGTGGGCATTGCCCATTTCATTGATCGCTGTTCAATCATGATCTCAATCAGCAATGCCCACCCTAGGATTGTCATTATTGGTGGGCATTGCTCATTTCATTGCTCGCTGTTCAATCATGATCTCAATCAGCAATGCCCACCCTAGGATTCTGGTTGGGTCTTGGTGGGCATTGCCCATTTCATTGATCGCTGTTCAATCATGATCTCAATCAGCAATGCCCACCCTAGGATTCTGGTTGGGTCTTGGTGGGCATTGCCCATGTCATTGCTCGGCCTTCAATCATGATCTCAATCAGCAATGCCCACCCTACGATTGTCATTATTGGTGGGCATTGCTCATTTCATTGCTCGCTGTTCAATCATGATCTCAATCAGCAATGCCCACCCTACGATTGTCTAGCCACCAACCGTTGATAATTCACTCACCAACCTTGGCTCCAATTTCCGAAAAATCTGGAACTAATGGTTGTCTGCCCCGGCAAGAACAACCCCAATCGATCTGATACTGACCTGTTTCAACCCATCTGGTGAAACTCGAATACTCCCACCGATGAGGACAAGATACCAATCCATGTTTGACCGGATTGTAATGAATATAATCTAAAGCCTGTTGGAAGTCAGATTCATCTCGAATCACATGCTCCCAAAATCGGCGCTGCCAAACATTACTTTCTCTGTGTTTAAGACGGGATGCCGATACATTCTGTGGCTTGAATTTTTTACCCCGTAGCGATCGCGTAAACAACACCTTAAACCGAGAAACCCGGTAGGAATAAGCTGTATCCCCTGGGGGTAGAGTCCACAAAAAATGAAGATGGTCAGGTAAAACAACTGCACCACTAATTTCAAAAGGTCTCTCAGTGCGAGTTTTAGCAAGTGCAGCACGCAAATAAGCAATAGTTTCCGGTTCGGAAAACAGAGGGGTACGGTGGTAGGTTACCAGAGTCAGAAAAAAGGTTCCACCTGGGACATAGGCTCGACGATATTCGGGCATGGTTGTGGATTGCTGGGCATTGCCCATTTAATTTCTAGGTTAACTAATGTTGAGCTTCCTGAGCAAGACCCACCCTAGGATTCTTGTCTGGTTCAGCTTACGCTTTTGTAGGGTGGGCATTGCTTGAAACCAACCCCCAACCCTGGCAGAATTGATCTGAGCAATGCCCACCAACCAGGGTAGCCATGGCCTGAAACCAACCCTCAACCCTGTCCGAATTCACCGAACCTTTGCCCACCCAGAGATTTTTGGGTATTGGTGGGCATTGCCCATTTCATTTCTGGGCTAACAATTTTGTTTTAAATCAGCAATGCCCACCCTACAATTCTTCCGGAATTCACCTTAGCAATGCCCACCCTACGATTCCGGTTGGGTCTTGGTGGGCATTGCCCATTTCATTTCTGGGCTAACAATTTTGTTTTAAATCAGCAATGCCCACCCTACGATGTTTATATTAATAATCCAAAATTACCTAACAAAATTAGTAATTTTTATTTTTTAAATTCCAAAATCGTCATCTTTTTTTAATTGTAAATAAATATTAAAATTAAAAAAATACTCTTGACTTTTTCCAAGATATTAGTAATAATAAAAATGTCCGCTATTTCGATAAGATTCTTGGACAAAAAGCCGCGCTTATAGCTTGCCACCTGGAAGCGCGGCTTATACCCCCAAGCAAACACTATGTTTGAGGTAATTCCATGATGCCAAAAAAACGCTCAAATGATCATCTGATTAAGTGTCAGCGAGCCCTAGACCGCCTTGCCCAAATTGCCCAGAGCCAATCCAAACGCCCACTTTCAATGCCTCGTGCCATCACTGAGCGAGAGCGAATATTGATCAACTTATACAGCGTCTGCCGACTATCCATGACTCCCCAGGAGTTTTATTGGAAATGGCAAGTTAACCAAGAAGACATTGCTCAAATCTGCTGCAGATCAACTTACGCTGTTAACAGTTGGCTCGCCCAAGGTTCTCGCTATAAATCTCCTTCTTCCGATTCCTTATACCATTTGGCTTTGATGGATTTTCTATTAGAAAATTTTGAAGCGATTCCAAAAGAGTTATTGAATCAACTCTGCTCTAAGGTTGAAGAATGAAGGTTATTTGGTTGAAGGTTGAAGGTTGAAGGTTGAAGGTTGAAGGTTGAAGGTTATTTGGTTGAAGGTTATTTGGTTGAAGATTGAAGGTTATTTGGTTGAAGTGCGATGCTCCTTGGCCAAAAGGCCACGCTACGCGAATGGAGCCGCTACGCGAACGCATTTTGTAGGGTGGGCATTGCTTGAAACCAACTCCCAATCGTGCCGGAATTTACCAGAGCAATGCCCACCAACCAGGGTACCCATTGCTGGTTTCTAACCCCCAATCCTATCGGAATTCACTATTACTTTACCCACCCAAAGATTTTTGGGTATTGGTGGGCATTGCCCATTTAATTGCTCGGCGTTCAATCATGATCAAGCTCAGCAATGCCCACCCTACGATTATCCCGACTAAATTCTAAATTCTAAAATAATGATTCTTGGGTATTGGTGGGCATTGCCCATTTAATTGCTCGGCGTTCAATCATGATCAAGCTCAGCAATGCCCACCCTACGATTATCCCGACTAAATTCTAAATTCTAAAATAATGATTCTTGGGTATTGGTGGGCATTGCCCATTTAATTGCTCGGGGTTCAATCATGATTAAGATCAGCAATGCCCACCCTACGATTATCCCGATTCCCGATTCCCGATTCCCGATTACCGACCCATCATCTGTATTATCATAATTAATAAACCATCTAAGGAGAGTTTTATGAACGCAGAGTTTACCGCCATCATTGAGACAGCAACCGAAGGAGGATATTGGGCGATTTGTCCTGAAATTCCTGGTGCGAATGGTCAAGGAGAAACCGTTGAAGAAGCAAAAGAAAGCTTAAAAAATGCCATTAAACTGATTTTTGAAGATCGTTTAGCTGATATTCGTCGAGGACTACCCAAAGAAGCGATCGAGGATAAAATTTCGATTTCCATTCCATGAAACGTAAAGAATTAGAAAAAAAGTTACGGAAGGCGGGTTGCGATCTTAAGCGAGAAGGAGCTTCTCATTCTCTTTGGATTAATCCTAAAACTGGAGTTACTGAAGCTGTACCACGACATACAGAAATCAAAGAATTTTTGGCACACAAAATCCTCAAAAACTTAAATGCCGAATAGTGCTCGGAGCCCTCACAAGATTACCTCCCGACCACAACAACCTTCCCGAATCTGCTTGAACACTTGATCAGGATTGATATCTAAAGCCTGTATTTGGTACTTCTGACGAAATTCCGCCAAAGCTGCCCCAAATCCTAAATTTTCTGATAAATTCTCTGATGCCAAGCGTTGATACTCCCGGAGTGATAACACAATCGCTACAGGTTTACCCAGGCGCGTAATCTGTACGGGCTTACCCTGTTCGGCATCGTGGACAATTTCAGCAAAGCGTACGCGAGCTTCCGCTAGGTCGTATCCCTCAGACATTTTTCGGGTTTTCAGCTATAGGGCTATCGTTCATGGCTATAGTCTAGCTAAATCCCTAGTGCGATTGACATGCAGGTCACGCTACGCGATGAAGCGAAGCTTCCGCTAAAAGCGATCACATTTTGTAGTGCGTAGGCTTATCTTCTTGGCTGGGCATTGGTTGAAACCAACTCCCAACCCTGGCTGAATTCACACAAGCTTTGCCCACCCTACGATTGTTGGGTATTGGTGGGCATTGCCCATTTAATTGTTGGGCGAACAATTTTGATCTTCCCCAGCAATGCCCACCCTACGATTCTCCTTCACTTTCCTCCTGAATTACCCTTTCCAATTGCTCAACCAGTGGCACTAAATCATTCCT
This sequence comes from Moorena sp. SIO4G3, assembly GCF_010692305.1. Taxonomy (NCBI): domain Bacteria; kingdom Bacillati; phylum Cyanobacteriota; class Cyanophyceae; order Coleofasciculales; family Coleofasciculaceae; genus Moorena; species Moorena sp. SIO4G3. The sequence continues at coordinate 82,601 of NZ_JAAHIG010000014.1, forward strand.
CACCGTTCCCCAAACAATATCTAAATCGATAGAGAAATAAGCATGGGTCAAACGATTTCGCATCCCAATCATCACTGCCCAAGGAATCTCAGCATGTCTCCCCCTACATTCAGCTGAAATTCTACCCACCGCTTCCCCAATAATTTCTAAATCTTTAACAACTGCCAACACCAACATCCTATCCTTAGCTAAATCCTCTCTTGTCTTTCCAGACATAAAACCGAGAGCTTCTATTGCTGCATCCTGCATATGGTGCAAGCGAGTTAAATCGTCAATTGCTGTCATACTGCACCATCGCCTCAGCCATCACTCTGTCTCTAAAATAAATACTTAATTCATTAGGAGTTCTTAAATCAATCTTTCTCCCTTCTACCATTTCTGAAAGTTCTATTTCCATACTGGCTAACGTAAATAAACCAGGGGTTTTGCCTGGTTCAAATTCTACTAAAAAATCCAGATCACTCTCCGGTGTAAAATCATCCCTCAACACTGAACCAAATAAAGACAATTTGCGAATATGATGACGCTGGCAAAATTGCTCTATTTCTTCCTTAAGAATATTAATTGGTAACACCGGGCTTTCACTCATTTCTCTTCTGGATTTTTATCAGGTGCAATTAGTTGGTAGGAGCGGGTTTCTCTATATCCTAGCAGCTTGTAGGGTGGGCATTGCCGGTTTCCAACTCGCCTACCTGCCGGAATTCATCTGAGCAATGCCCACCAACCGAGCTCCCAATCCTTCCCATGAAATACATCACTCTTTGCCCATCCAAAGATTATTGGGTATTGGTGGGCATTGCCCATTTAATTTATCGGCGAACAATTTTGATATTCCGAGAGCCTTGCCCACCCTACGATTATCCTTAACAACAATGGCATCATCTCAGTTTGGACAGAGGTAGATTAATAATTTGATCTTGATATTCGTCGTCAAAAGATGCCTCAGCAATCAAAATTAATTCATCAAGGGTTTGACCAATGCTGAAATTAGGATTGAGAATTAAAATCCCAGGTATATGACGACCTTGGGCAAGGTGATCCGCTAGATGTACTGGCATAGTGCTGCGGTTATTTGTTACAAGTACGAAGTCATTTTCTTCACACCAGCAGAGAATGTCTGGATCGAGGGTTCTTTTGGGGGGAGCATCCGAACCACCAACTACCAACACCACTAAGTCTGGTTTGTACAGTCGCAGTTGAGTTTGATAGATATGATCAACATTTTCATCTAGTAGATACTTAATGGTCATTTCCCTTCTTGATTGCTTCTCGTTCAGCCTTGAGTTGCATCAGCTTGACCACAACTGGGGAAGGGTTTTGCTGCTGTTGTTCTAGCATTTTACGACCATGGTTTAACCAATTAGTCAGGTAACTACTGACAGTTTCTTGGTTATGCAGGTAATACAAAATCGTAGCATAAATTTGCTCTAGTTCCAGGGTTGGATAACTTTGGGCGATTTCTTCAGGAGTACGCTGACGATGGATAAAATCATAGAGGATAGTTTCAATTCCTACTCTTGTGCCTCTGACTCGGATATCATTAGGGGCAAGAAATACAAAATAATCTTCCAGTTGCATGATTGGTCTGAGAACTCTGTTGTTATCTTGATCCTACACAAGAAGCAAGAGCACATATTTGGTAGGGTGGGCATTGCCGGTTTCCAACCCCCAATCCTACCGGAATTAACCTGAACAATGCCCACCAAGTTGATAGCGATTGACATGCAGGTCACGCTACGCGAACGTATTTTGTAGTGCTTGTCCGGTGGGCATGGCCTGAAAGCAACTCCCAACCCTGGCCAAATTCACCTAAGCAATTCCCACCCTAGGATTCTCAATTCTTAATTCTACATTCAAATGGGTATTGGTGGGCATTGCCCATTTCATTGTTCGGCGTTCAATCATGATCTTGATCTGCAATGCCCACCCTACAATATATCTTGGGTATTGGTGGGCATTGCCCATTTCATGGCTCAGCGTTAAATCATGAACTTAATCAGCAATGGCCACCCTACAATATATCTCCCGATTCCCGATTCCCGATTCCCGATTCCCGATTCCCGATTCTACGATTCAACTACTACTACCTCCGATGGCTGAGTGTTGTTTTCCGCTGTATCAGTTGCTTCCCCTAAAGTTTCTTCGATTACCTGAATTGCGCCACTGATGCGGAGTAAGGTTTCTCGCAAGTTGGCTTGTTTTGCTTCTAGTTCGGCTAGCATTTTTTGACCAGCTTCATATTCGGATTTTAGCGATTGTAAGCGTTGTTCGAGTTTTTCTTTCATCGTTTAATTTAATCGGTAATAAAAAGGTATTTCAAGGTCAAAATTATGGTCAATAAACTATGGATCTTGGGTTGGTTAGGTATTGGTGGGCATTGCCCATGTAATTGCTCGGTGTTCAATCATGATCTTTATCAGCAATGCCCACCCTACGATTGCTGTTGTTTGGTTGGGCTTTCAATCCCATGATTTTGCCCTAGCTCCAAATCTAGCTCAACTTAGTCATCTGACACTAGTTGATTTAGTTGAAGTTCCAATTGATTGATCCGTTGTTCATAGTTGCTGCTCTTGTGAGCCATATTTTTTATAACTTCAACTAAGTACATACTGATTTTTCGGTAATTAATTGCTTCAGGTAACCCCTGTTCGTCATAGTAAACAAGTTTGTTAAGACCAATTTCGTTAAACTCCTCAGCAATGTATCCAATTTCCCAACGATTGGGATCGTTAGGTCGTGTATAAGTCTTGGGTTCTACTGTCAAAATTTTCTCAAAATCGTCTTCCAGAGAAATGATATTTTCCTTCGATCTAGCGGAAGAATTGTCTTGATAGAATTGTCCCGTACCACTATTCCACTGTGCATTTTTGTGATCACCATAAGGGACATTCGTAACATATAAACGACCATTAACTTTGAGAGTAGAATTAATATGAACGTCTTCTTGCTCCGACGTTATCCATAACCCATTCTCATCACCAAACGAGTGTATATAAGACTTGCTACCATCTGCGTAGATTTTTAAGTAATCCCAATCTGCATTTGGGTTGGTATGGTGTCTTAGCCTAAACTCCCCTGCAACCTCTAACTTTCCGTTTGGGCTGTTTGTCCCAATACCAACATTACCATCTTTAATCACCATCTGGACTGTGCCACCACCAGCATTAAGTTCGTTATTGTGATGAGAGCCACCTTTGTACCAGGCAAAGTTTTTAGCGGTGCGAAAATACTGTGTACTACTCTGAACACCAATGCCATAGTTTTGGTTATACAAATTTATCATCTGCCTAACTTGGGAGCCAAAACTAAGGGTATTAGAACCGCCTAGGCTGAAATTGTCGTTGAGGGTCAAACTTTCGAGGGTGGCATTGCCAGTGACAGTCAAATTCCCTTGTACTTTTAATCTTGATGAACCTGGATCTGTTGTGCCGATACCAAGGCTACCTGCAAAGTAGTTATCTCTAGTACCTCCAAACCATGCAGAATTGTCTGCACTTCCAGTCCATCCATCATGCTCTACAAAGAAACGAACTGCTTCCCCTTCGCTTCTCACTTGGAAGATAGGCTCACCAGCATTGGGATTGGTTTGGACTCGATAGACTAAGCCGGTTGCCCCTTGAGTACCGTTCCCGCGATGATTGTTGCTGTTGGGAGCTTCCATCAGCAGAGTACGCTCACCAGAGGTGTTGCTGCTAGCACTAAAGCTGCCAGTGACAGTCAAATTCCCTTGTACTTTTAATCTTGATGAACCTGGATCTGTTGTGCCGATACCAAGGTTACCTGCAAAGGAAGAGTTACCTGTACCTTTGACAGTCAGACCACCATTGGCTGCTGTGCTTAACGCCATTCTCTCATTAGTGCCATTAGTATCTCTCCAGGAGTGGTTGCCATTGGCAGCATAAAATAAAGTGTGACTATTGATACCCAGTCCGTATCCATCCCATAGTTGCAATTTTAGGTTGTTGGTAGTGTCATTATTGGTAAAGACAATTTGTTGAGCACCATCGAGTTCAATCTCGCCTGCGCTAACAGTCAACTTCCCTTGTACTTTCAATTTCGATGAACCTGGATTTGTTGTGCCGATACCAAGGTTACCTGCAAAGGAAGAGTTACCTGTACCTTTGACAGTCAGACCACCATTGGCTGCTGTGCTTAACGCCATTCTCTCATTAGTGCCATTAGTATCTCTCCAGGAGTGGTTGCCATTGGCAGCATAAAATAAAGT